>JBEBGB010001200.1:0-1298 GCA_040081675.1 Vicinamibacterales bacterium | reverse complement strand
GCAGTTCGCCATCGGAACCTCGTCGCGCAATCCGGTCCGCGGTCCGGGCTATCGGAATCTCGATGTGGCGTTGATTCGACGGGTGCAACTGCAGGCCGCCCGCGCGCTCGAACTCCGCGCAGAGGTCTTCAACGTGACCAACACACCGTATTTCGGTGCGCCCAACGGGACCTTCGGCTCGCCAGCGTTCGGCACGATTACGGCCGCAGCCGATCCTCGCGTTGTTCAGCTCGCGGTGAAGTTCCTGTTCTGACCGGATTCACCGAAGGGTGCCGCGCTGCAGCTCGGCGAGACGCGCCTCGGCCAGTTCCTTCACCGGAGGCCCGTCTTCGGTGAGCAGGCTGCTCGACGCCGCGGCGGCCTTGAACGCCGCCTCCGCATCGACGCGGTTCCCGAGACGAGCGTTGCACAGTCCCAGCAGGTACTGCACGGTGCCAGCGCCGACTCCTGGGCCGTCTGCAAGCTTCACTTGCTGCAATTGACTGCGTGCATCGCTCCATGATTCAAGGCGCGTCAGCGCCGCCGCCAGATTCAAGCGAACGGCGGATTGCTCGGCCGGATTCGTCGCCGCCTCGAGCCGTGCGCGAAGCGTGACAAGCGTGCGGTTCGCGAAGAGGGTCTGGTCGCTGACGCCGAGCACGCGAGGCCGCAGCAGTACCTTCACTTCGAGCGTCCTGCGGGTGCCGGATCGATCCTGCACCTCGAGTGCGATGGACTGTCCCTCGCCAATGGCCGCAAGCTGCGCGTCAAGGGCAGTGCCGTCGGTGATCGGCTTGCCGTTCGCCGCTAGTATGACGTCGCCGCCGTGCAGACCAGCAAGCGCTGCCGGGCCGCCTCCGTCGACCGACGCGACCACGGTCCCTGGAACATCGACGACGTCGACGACGTTTGCCCCGATCGTCGCCTCGAGAAAGGTGAGCTCTCGATCGACTTGCCCAACAGCGGACACGAGGGTGTCGGGCTGCTCGAGATCGACTTCGATCACGTCCGGCTCCGCGATGCCGGCGGCAAGCAGGCTGACGACCAGCCGGCTGCGGTTGTTGGCCACTGGAGCCGTGACTGCGCCGATTCCCTGCGCGTCGAAGGTTCTGGCCAGCTTGGTGGACAAGTCGCGCCGCATCGCTGGCGTCACTTCCGCCGACACACCAAACGGCCGCCGGTTGGCGTCGTAACCGAGCCAGTCTGGTGGCAGCTTCTCTGCTTTGAGCGCCGCGTCGAGCGTTTCGGCAGGAGGCGCAAACACCAGGATCGACGTCAGTGGCTGAAGCGCGCGTTCGATGGCGCCGCGCAGGTCGGCG
>JBEBGB010001199.1:0-1299 GCA_040081675.1 Vicinamibacterales bacterium | reverse complement strand
GTTGACCGCATACACGCCCTGTCCGATCTCCTTTACGAACTTGCCGGTTTGATCGAACTGAAACAGGCGCGACCCGCCGTGGTAGAACGTCCGCTCGTCACCCAGCGTAGCGACGGCGTGACCGGTGCGCGCGTACACGAAGACGTGGCCGCGCGAGTTGGTGGCGACACCCGCCACTTCGCCGTACGAGGGCAGTGACAAGATGTCCGCGACGGCGTCGTAGTTGAGTGTGGGCACTGACTGGGCGACGACCGAGGCGCCAAGCGCCGCCAGGCCCGCGGCCACTGAAAGAAGAAAGGTTCGCTTCATGGTGGTGGCCTCCTACTGTCCGCCGCTCGAAGTGCGCGTCGCCTGCGGACGCAGAATCAGCTTCTGCGCGCGCCACGCGGTAATCTCGGCGACGTACACCTCGTCCGGGTTTCGGCAATCCATCTGGTGGACGCTGCTGAACTCCTTGAACGCGTGGCCCGGCTTGCCGAATTTCCCGAGGACTGTGCCGTCGAGTTCCATCTTGTAGATTTCGCCGGTCATCGCGGCCTGGTCGAAGTTGTTCCCGGTCGGGAACGAGTTGGAGCTGTAGAGGTACTGATGCGCCCCTTGTGAAATACAGACCGCCCACGGCGCCCCGACGTGGTCGTACACCGCCTTCTGGTTCAGGTCGTTGTCGAGCACGACGATGCGCGAGTTGCCGCGATCGGCGACGTAGACCATGCCCTTGGCGTCCACGGCAATCGCGTGCGGTGTGCTGAACTGGAGCGGGCCGTTGCCACGTGTGCCGACGGCCTTGATGAAGCGACCGTTCTTGTCGAACTTCACGACGCGCGAATCGCCGTAGCCGTCGGAGACGAAGATGTTGTCCTGCGGATCGAAGGCGATGTCGGTTTGCCGATGGAACGTGTACGGGCGGTTGCTGCCGACGTACGGCGCGCCTCCAGGGGTCATGGCGAGCTGGTCGAGCGGATCGGGCCGCTTGCCGAGGACCATCAGCAGTTTGCCCTCCGGGCTGAATTTCTGGATAACGTTCGTGCCTTCGTCCACGGCCCAGACGTTGTCGTACTTGTCCACGCGTACGGCGTGCGCAAACGCCCACCCGTAGCTCCCTGCGGCGAACTCCTTGACGAAGGCACCGGTCTGGTCGAACTCGAACAGGCGAGTCTCGCCGCTTCGCACGTACACGAAGACGTGGCCCTTCGAGTTGGTGGCGATGCCGGTGCCCTCACCCATATAGAGGCCGGCGGGCAGCTTGAAGAAATTGGGAACCGAGTCGAACGGGATGTCCGGGGCGGTGGCCCTGGCCTT
>JBEBGB010001198.1:0-1299 GCA_040081675.1 Vicinamibacterales bacterium | reverse complement strand
CCCTCGGAGCGTCATTCGGGCGTTGTCATGCGGGCGCGGTCGCGTTAGATTGCGTGGCTCAGGGAGTTACAAGATGAACCGACCGAGAGTGCTCGACACCTGTTGCCGCGTGGCGGGGCTGATCGCAGTCCTTCTGACCGCCGCGTGTTCGTCGCCGTCTTCTACCGATTCGACCGCGACGTCGACCGTCGTAGCCTTCGAGGGCGCCCGCGTCATCACCGGCGACGGTGGAGCCGCTATCGACAACGCCACGATTCTGGTCGAGGGAACGAGCGTCACGCAGGTAGGCCCTTCGGCCAGCGTGTCGGTGCCGGCCGGGGCCAGACGTGTCAGCCTTGCCGGCAAGACCGTGATGCCCGCGATCATCGATACGCACACCCACTTGAGCCAAACTCAAGAGGCGCTGACGGACGACCTGAAGCGGCGTGCCTTCTACGGCGTCAGTGCGGCGATGAGCCTCGGGCAGGACAAGGCTGACGCGCCGTTTCAAGTGCGGGCGTCGCCCATTCCCGGCGCCGCTCTGTTGCGAACGGCCGGCCGTGGCATCACCATGCCGGAACAGGGCCGCACCGATGCGCCGTACTGGATCACGAGCGAAGCCGAAGGTCGCCAGGCAGTGCGGGAACTGGCGGAGAAGAAGGTCGACATCGTCAAGATCTGGGTGGACGATCGCAACGGACAGTACAAGAAGCTCACGCCGGAGTTGTACACACCGATCATTGACGAAGCACACAAGAATGGTCTCCGCGTGACGGCGCACATCTTCACCCTGGCCGATGCGAAGGGACTGCTCACAGCCGGCATCGATGCCTTCGCACACGGCATCCGCGACACCGACGTCGACGACGAGGTCATTGCGCTGTTCAAGCAGCGTCCGGATTTCGTGGTGGTGCCAAACCTGCCCGATCGTGGCGTCGCCACAGACCTTGGTTGGCTCAGCTCCAGTGTCCCGGCTGCGGATCTGAAGAAGCTGCAGGATGCTGCGGTCGATCGTCCAGAAGCGAAAGCCGTGTTTGACGTGCAGGCGCGCAACCTGGCCAAGCTCAATGCCGCTGGCGTGCGGATCGCGCTCGGCACGGACGGCAATACGCCGTGGGGTCCACACGCCGAGATGGCAGACATGGTGGCGGCCGGCATGACCCCCGCACAAGTCATCATCGCCGCGACCCGGACTGCCGCCGAGTTCATGCGGCTGTCAGACATGGGGACGATTGCACCAGGGAAGCGCGCAGACTTCATCGTGCTCGACGCCAACCCCCTCGACGACATCGCCAACACGCGCCGTATCAGCGCCGTCTA
>JBEBGB010000037.1:0-19047 GCA_040081675.1 Vicinamibacterales bacterium | reverse complement strand
CACGTAGCCGGATCCGGTGGATCCAGGTGAGGGCCCGCGATGCAAAGCTGGCCCCGATGGCGAGCACGAGTTAACTGGCGGTGAGGCAGGGATTCGAACTCTAAGAACGCGAATTTCTAAGTCAATGATGGCGAAGGACTTCTGGCAACAAGTCTTTGCCAAGCATCACGTTCGAGTCGAACTGCCGTCCGCCTCCGTCTGCGCGAGTCTACCCGAATCCGCCCCGGTCTTGGCAACATTGTGGCAACGCTCCCTGCGGGGAGCATCGGACACTGGCTTGCGGTTGCACAGCCGTTCGTGAAGGGTGATCGGTGGTGTCAGTGGTGTCACTGATCCCCGATCTCCGCGCACGGAGATCGAGGGTTTTTTGATCCGGGTTCTTGATGCTCAAGGCAATCGGGATCGCATATCACTGACATCACTGACTCCGGCGACGTGGACGCCTGTTGACGGCGCCCGTCCACGCGCTCGTGGCTAGACCGCGTGGCAGCTGCTGTGGTTCCATCGCCGCTGCCCGCCGCGCTGCGCCTGCCACCCTTTGGCGGACTCCATTCCCGGCGGTATCGCCCAGCAGTACTCGATCTGGGACTGCGGCGGTGGGGAGAAACAGGGGGGAAACAGGGGTGATCCTACGGTGTGTGCGCTGATCGCACGGCCGGGACGCGGCCGGGCAATACACTGTCTTCGTGCCGTCAGAGACGAACCTTTTCTCCCCAAAACTCCAGCGGCGATATCGCGCCAGCCTTCGCGCGGGCCACACAGAGCTGCCGACGCGCTGGCCTGCGGGGTGCGGCGGTGCCGGTAACGCCTTCCTCGTCCTTCTTGGACCGAGCCCCGGCGGCGTTCGCAAGGGTGGGAGGCCAGCCAAGGGAGGTGGGAATCGCCCGAAGGGCTGGGCGATGGGCCTCGGGGCAGAGGCCATGAACTTCGACTGGGGCGATCATCGAAAGGCCCGGTGGACCCGGCTGTGTGCGGAGATGCTTGGCGGAGAGCCCTACGTGCGCGCCATGACCGCGCTGCTGAACCTTGACTGGAGGAACTCCACCGACGAGAAGGCCATTCCCATCGCCGATCTTGAAGCCGGATGGGACGAGCACATCCTGCCGCTCCTGTCGACGGTGCGACCGCGCATTGTGTGCGCCCTGACGAATCGTGTTTGGAACGTCGTAGCACCTGCCGCCGAACGAACGCGCATGGCATTTCCCGCCTGCCCCGTCGAACTGGCCCGCGAGCCGATTGCGTTCAGGATCAGCGGATGCCGATTTCCGACGCTGCTCGTCAAGCCGCACAATCACCCGTCGCGGTTTCTCTCCAACGACCAGATGGCGGATCTCGGGAAAGCCTGCTCGTGGTTCATCAACGTCTCGCAGGAGCCAGAGAACCAGCGAAGACGCTGAGCCCCGTTCGGCAGCGGATCCCCCTCAGTCGGCCTCGTGTGGCCGTCGGCGCAGTGGCGAACTATGCGACCGGTCCCTCGCCGCCCTCAACGAAGAACACCATGTCGATGACCTTGGCTCGGGTGTACTTCCGCGTGCTGTCCGTGCCGGTGTCGAACTCAAGTGTCGGCACGCGGTGCCGGTCAATCATGTCCTCGTTGTCCACGTAGAACTTGGCAACGCGCATGAGTGCCGCCCTGCCGAACGTCCATGTGCCGAAGCCCTTCTTGAAGTACGTGTCGAAGGCCGGAACGCACCCGAATACGCCCAGCATGATCTTCGTGACCAGAATGTCGGACGCGGCGTCGGGCAAAGCCCCTCGCACTTGCTGAGCCGTCTCCAATACGAGACCGCAGTTCGCCTCTGTGTAGCAGTGAGCGTCCACATCCCAGATCGCTGCCGGGGACGAGGCAATGACTTCGATGACGGGCACGTAGTGCTTCACGCTCCTCTGCAACAGGACGGAGGACGCGCGCAACATGCCCCAGCTCGCAAGGTAGAAAGCGAGGTGAAGGCACGAGAGCTGTAAGTTCGGTCCAACAACGAGTTGGGAGAGCGCACCCCGTTCTCGGTGCAGTTGGAAATGGTTGTAGCAGTAGTCGAAGGACGTGTACCGCGCGGTGGGGGTGCGCTGTCCGAGATACGTCCTCAGATTGGCTTCGATGTCCATCGACCTCATCCTGTGCGGCACCACGCTCCCGGCGCTGGGATGATGAGCACAAATAGTCCTGTGAGTCTGTCGATATTGATAGTATAATTACTTGATTACAAAGGACTTGTAGTTCTTTGTATAGAGCGGAGCGCCCGCGTGCTGATACACGCGAAGCGCCCCTAACCGCAACCAAAGTCTGAGTTTGGCTGACGGCTCCTGCCATTATCGCAGCAGCCCGTTGGCCCTCCCATTGGAGGGACCACATGGCACTCGATCTCCTCGTCAGGATCGTTCCGAACGACAAGGGCAACCCGCCCGGCAAACTCGCCGACGCCGAGCTGCACTTCACCGATGGTCCGCTCGCCGGGCTGAAGCTCATTGGGTTCTCGTGCTGGGAACGGCGCGGCGGTGGCCGGAACGTCACGTTCCCGGCGCGCCAGTACTCGGTCAACGGTGAGCGCCGCAGCTTTGCCCTGCTCCGGCCGGTCGTTGACGCCACCGCCCAAGATCGCGTCCGCGATCTGATCCTCGAAGCCTACGACCAGCACGAGCAGGAAGTCAGCGTAGAAAGCGGGGTGGGGCGATGAACGCCCCATCGGCCGCGTTCGCTGACCTGTTGAAGCGGGCCGTCCACGAGCCCGGCATCGTGTCGGCGGCGTACGGTCAGTTCCATCAGTTCTCTCTCGGCAACCAGTTGCTCGCATGGTCGCAGTGCATGGCGCGCGACATCCAGCCCGGCCCACTCGCCACGTTCCCCAAGTGGAAGGAACTTGGCCGGAACGTCCGCAAGGGCGAGAAGGCGATCACCCTCTGTCAGCCGGTCACGGTCACGCGGCCTGCCGATGTCGACGACGAGTCCGGCGTCATCACACGGTTCATCCACAAGCCGGGTTGGTTTGCGCTGTCACAGACCGACGGGGCCGAGATCCAGCCCGTACCGATCCCCACGTGGGATGCCGCCCGCGCCCTGTCTGCCCTCGACGTGGTCGAGGTGCCCTTCGACGCGACCAACGGCAACGTGTTGGGCTTCGCGCGCGAGCGGTCGATTGCGATCAACCCGGTCAACCCGATGCCGCACAAGACCCGGTTCCACGAGCTGGCCCACGTGCTGCTCGGCCACACCAGCGAAGGTCCGTTGAACGATGGCGACGTGACGCCGCGCGACCTCTGCGAGTGCGAAGCCGAGGCGGTCGCCTTGCTCTGTCTGGCGGCGCTGGACCTACCCGGCATCGAGCTTTGCCGGGGCTACGTTCAGCACTGGTGGGGCCACGGGAATCCGATACCCGAACGCTCGGCGCAGCGCATCCTCAAGGTGGCCGACCAGATCCTGAAGGCCGGGAGCACGAGCACGGAGGCGCAGTCGTGAGGGCCGCGATTTACGCTCGCGTCTCGACGGTCGGTCAGGAGCCAGAGAACCAGCTACAGGAACTCCGGCGCTACGTTGAGGCTCGCGGCTGGACCGCCGTTGAGTACACCGACAAGGGCGTGTCCGGCAGCAAGGACCGTCGCCCTGCCCTCGACCAGATGCTGGCTGACGCCAAGCGCAGGCGGTTCGACGTGGTCGTCTGCTGGCGACTGGACCGGCTCGGGCGCAACCTGCGGCATCTGGTGACGCTCATCGAGGAACTCCAGAGTCTTGGCGTGGCGTTCGTGTCCCTCGGTGAAGGCATCGACTTCTCGACGCCCGCCGGAAAACTCCAGCTCCACATTCTGGCGGCGCTGGCCGAGTTCGAGCGGGGACGCATCCGAGAGCGGGTCATGGCTGGCCTGCACCGCGCCAAGGCGCAAGGTCGAAGGCTCGGACGACCCACGGCAGTCGTCCCGGTTGACCGGGTTCAGGACGTTCGCCACCTGCCCGTCAACGAAGCCGCCAACGCGCTCGGCGTCTCCCGCTCCACGGTGAAACGGTGGCGCGGCCGGGTTCAACAATCCCTCTCGGCCTAGCGGTCACTTTCGCCCCGGTTGGCGGGCCTTGCGGCGCTGTCGATCCGGGGTTCAGCAATCAGTTGTTTTCTGAACGCATTGGAGATGGTGGCGATGGTGACGATGTCGTCGAAATGGCGAGGCAGGTGTCGCGTGTGCGGGTGCGCGATCCTGCCGGGAACGCAGATCGAATGGACGAAGGATGGTGGGGCTCGACATCTCACACCGGAGGAGTGTGAGACAGCGAAGTTGCTGCCGTCTCCGGTGGAGCCACCGTTGCGCGGGCCTCAGCCGGAGCTGCCGGAGGAGCGGGCGCAGGTCGAACACCTGCTCCTCTCGCACCCGTGGAAGGCGGCTACGTCGAAGGCATACGCGAAGCTGCCGCACGAGTACTCGCTCCGGCGGCTCTGGCCTCACGATCAGGAGTTCGCGTGGTGCGTCGAGTACATTCGCCGGGTCGGGTATCAAGAGCGGTTCATCGGTCGGGTGTGGACGTACCTCGATGCGGGGCAACATCAGTACTGGACGATGGGAGCTCCGGTGCCTGAGACGACGCTGATCAACCGTGCGGTGAAGAGGTGATGAAGAAGCCAAAGCGGCCCTCGACTCCGACTCGGCGTTACGGGTCGCACTTGGGCCGTTGCGGGGTCACCGAACCGCTGCCGAACATGACGGACGAACGACGCTCTGACGAGCTACAATGCAATTTCCAGATGCAACAACCGAGCCTGTTCAAGCGCGACGAAGTCAAAGGTGCTGACGCGACGTTCGAGCGCGTGAAGGAACAGCCGATTTACTCATGGTTTCCATACCTTGAGGGCTATTCCGCCGCCTTCGTAGAGGGCTTGCAGACGCGGTTTCTGCCGCATGCGCGACGGATCATCGATCCGTTTGCAGGCACCGGAACTACGGCACTCGCACTCAGCATGCGTGGCATCGAATGCGGATACTGCGAAGCCAATCCCGTGATGCGTCACGTGATCGCGACGAAGGTGCGTGTGCTGACGCTGAATGCTGCCGCAAAAGCCCGACTCACGGCACAACTCGAACAGGCGGCAACGACGTTGAAGCGCGACTTGGCGATGGCGAAACCGGACGTGTCGCTGCCGAGCACCTACGCAGCGTGCTTCGGTGACAGCATTTTCTTTGATCCTGCAACGTTCGATCACGTCTGCCGTCTGCGGACGCACGCGGACAATCTGGCGGCACTAGATCCCCTTCTCGGTGACCTGTTCAGCATCGCGATCATTGCAAATCTTGTCGCCTGTTCGAGACTGAAGCGAGCCGGTGACGTGCGCTACAAAACTGAGAAGGAACTACAGCGCGGCATCCCCAATCTGCTCGCGACTGTAATGGCTCAGCTTTGGCGTATCGCGTCGGACGTAAAGCATTCGCTGAACGGGGAGTGTAATGCTCGGCTCCTAGCCGAGGACGCAAAGGACTTGAGTGCAATCCCAACGTTCGACGCTGACGGGGTCATCACAAGTCCACCGTATCTGAACGGCACCAACTACATTCGGAACACAAAACTCGAACTGTGGTTCCTGCGGCAGATTACAGCGGCAGCGGATTTGAGACGGCTTCGGGATGCGATGGTCACCGCGGGCATCAATGATGTGGCAGGGAGCCAAGCGATTGATTCGCTGCCGCAGGTTGCAGAGGTCGTTCGGAACATTTCTGCCGACGCCTATGATCAACGCATTCCGCAAATGGTTGCTGCCTATTTTGCGGATATGGAAAGGGTTCTCACGGGACTGTGGTCGCACTGTAAACGACACGCCGTCGTGTGCATCGACATCGGCGACAGCCGGTATGGCGGAGTGCATGTCCCAACGCACTCCCTCTTGGTCGATGTGGCAACATCGGTTGGATTTGAGTGTATTGAACGTGTTCCGCTTCGAAAGCGTTTATCGAAGGATCGCACTCCGCTGAGTCAGGAAGTTGTTGTTCTGAAGCGGACGAGCAAGCCAACACGAACGCGGGCGCGGGCGCGAAATGAGTCGCAAGCGATGCGGCGGCGTAATTGGGAATGGTTCAAGACGACGCTTCCGCACCAGAACTTGCCCTACACGAAACGGAATTGGGGTCATCCGCTCCACTCCGCCTGCTCGTATCAGGGCAAAATGAAGCCGTCGTTGGCGCACTTCCTTGTGCACTGCTTCTCGGAAGCAGGGCAAACGGTTCTCGATCCGTTTTCCGGTGCAGGGACGATTCCGTTCGAAGCAGCCCTACAGGGGCGACGTGCAATCGGATTTGATATCGGCGTCATGGGTTTCGCGGTCACGTCGGCGAAACTGTCACCGCCCGATCCTGAGCGGCTCGAATCGTTCATCGAAGGACTGGACAAGGTCGTTCGGAAATCGCATCCGACACAGACTGAACTTCGTCTTTGTGCAAACGTCAAATTCAACCGACCGATTCCCGAATACTTTCATCCCGACACACTCTCGGAAGTGCTCTGCGCTCGAAAGTTCATGGCAGAGCATCGTGATCGATCACCGGAGTGGGCGTGGACGATGACGTGCCTTCTGCACATCTTGCACGGCAACCGCCCATACGCGCTTAGCCGACGGAGCCATCCGGTGACACCTTTTGCTCCAACCGGACCAACCGAATACCGCTCTGTGGTGCATAAACTGCGGCAGAAAAGCGAGCGCGGCATGAGCGCAGAACGTCCCGCCCAATTCCTGCCCGGAAATAGCGTGTTGGCTGATGTGCTCGAACGCTGGCCATCCGAAGTGTCGAAAGTTGACGCCATCATCACGTCACCACCGTTCTTCGACTCAACACGTTTTTACATGTCCAATTGGATGCGCTACTGGTTCTGCGGTTGGGAACGCGAGGATTTCGACTCCGAGCCGAGCCGCTTCGTCGAATCGCTGCAACGACTCAACCTAGACGTGTATTCGCGTGTGTTCAAGCGGTTCCGCGAACACTTGAGCGAGTCCGGCGTTGTCGTTATGCATCTTGGGCACAGCCGCAAGTGCAATATGGCAATGGAACTGGCGCGGCGAGCGGAGCCGCTGTTTTCCGTCGCTGAGGTGTTTTCAGAGGACGTGACGCACTGCGAAAAGCACGGCGTTCGGGATAAGGGGACTGTAACTGCGCATCAATATCTCATCCTGACACCACGGTGAGACGCGAACACCTTCACCGGGATCGCCTTCGGTCGTGTTCTGCAACGAGATTCACGCGCATCCGTTCAGGGCATCGCGCCAACACCTTCTGAAGCGCCTTCACCAACAGTTCGCCCGCAACCTTCCCGTCGTTGACGTGGCGCATATCGGCACTGTTGAGAAATTCATCGAAAAACCAATCGAGCCGATCCAGCAACATGCGAACCACGCTCAGGTTCGGGTGTGGCGATCTCAGGTCGGCAATATCGATCCCCGTGATCCGACTCAGTTCCTTCAGTTCGGCATCGGTGTAAACGTCGGCGGGCGCACGATCGCGTTTCTGCGAATTGCACGAACCGCAAAGCGCCGTGGCCGTTCCGTCAAGTGGCCAGAGCAATGCAAGCGGTCGCGTGTGGTCGAGATGCCAATCTGTGCCGGCCAACGGCGTCTTGCACTTGAAGCAGCGCCCGCCGAATCGAGCGAACACATCATCCGCTAGTTCTCGCCCCGTTTCGTGACGATACTTCAGTTGCGGCGTCGACCGATTCAAGGCTTCGATGAGAAGTTCGAACGCGCGTCTCCGCGCCGCGTCCTCTTTCATCTGGCCCGCTGTCCGCTTCGGATTGTGCGCCGCATTGACTTCGAACTTCTTGCAGAATCGGCATTCAAGTTGAAACCCATAACGCAGTTGAATAACCGAACCGTCACCGCTGTGCCTGAGCCGTCCGAACAGCGGGTGCGCGCAGGCTTTCGCAACGCAATGATTCGTGAAGCTGAGTTGCGCCCGCTCGTCTGGAGTATTGATCGGCAAAAATCGTGCGCAACGATTACACGACTTCAGTGTTAGGGCAGCGGTTCCCGCCGCCGTTGGCTCCACGGACGCGCGCTGGTGCATCGCACCGGGCGTCTTGATGAACAAGGCTTCCGGCGCGAACTGATACATGTTGCCCATGAGGGCATCACGTCCGGTCGCCAGATATTCGTGCTCCACAATTCCGCATCGCGGCTCGAACAGCGCCAGTTTCGTGGACTTGTCAGCCGTGAATGTTACGGTGATGTTTCGCGCGGCTTCTCCCGGTGACTTCCACAGACTGCCAACCTTGTTCCAATCGGGCGGCGGATGGGTGCTCAACGTGTAGCGTTGAACATCATTCACGGTGACGGCGAGGTTGCGATCCGACCAGAACCACGCTCCAAAGCCGAGCCAGTGGCCGGATGCTGCGCGCGGAAGTTCAAATGTGAGGGTGAGCCGCGCACCAGCGGCAAGTTGAAACGCCGGAACATCCACCGTTGTGAAGCTACCGCCAGTCTCACCGCCCTTGACGGAATACCCGGAACGTCGTGTCATCGGACGCCGCCGCCCTGAGTAGTCGGTCTTACCCGGAAGTTTCCCGCCGCCCTTCTGCCACGCCATTACCGCGTGCCTTCGAAGTCGAACAGCGCGGCGGTGCGGATACCGAGCGTTTTGGCAATGCGACGCAGATTGAGGGCAGCAACGTTGCGTTCGCCGCGTTCGAGGGAACTGATGTAGGTGCGATCAATGCCGCTCTTGAGCGCGAGTCCTTCCTGCGAGAGACCGGACTGCTCACGAAGTCGCCTGACGTGGCGACCGAGAACGGAGAGGTAGGCGGACTCGGAGCGGGTTCGCATGTGCTCATGAGAACCGATGTGCGACCATGAGTCTACGGACTATGAGTCTCGTGTCTTCCAGTCTGGGTGCTACACTACAGTCGGAGAAGATGGCGAGTGGGACGGCCGAGGCTCACTCGGCGGAGCGGCGTGGTTCCGACCCCAGTAGAAGGGAGGCACGTGATGTTCCTGATTGGCGAAACCGTGAGGCCGTCCGGCAAGGGACGCACCGCGACGTGGGAAGGCATGGTCGGCACCGTCGTCCGCGTCGAGGGAACGTCGGTGTTCGTGCAATGGCATAACGTGGCGGTCGAAGACGAGATGGCCTTCGATGAACTGGCCACGACCCACACCTTCACGAAGCCGGTGCCGCATCACGCTCGCGTGCTCGACGGCTCAGAGGACGGCACGCTGGTGACGTTCTACGGCGACGACACGAAGGCGTCCTGACCGTCCCACTCACCCGCGCTCGGTGGTAGGCACGGGTATCGAAACGCCGAGGCCATCGGCTGACTGGGAAGTTCGTTCCCGCATGAGAAGCGCCTTCTCGCAGTCCCCGCAATCGATGGTCCGCTTGTCGAGCAAGTCCTTGAGCGCAAGAATCAAGGGTTTCCCACACCGTCCGCAGTTCACGCGAAGCAAGTCGTCGCTGTCGTGCATGGTCATGCCGCAGGCCGGACGCAAGAATTGCTCCGGGTTCTTGACTCGCTCGCAGGCGTCCTCAGCAGGGCATGTAGCGTTCGCTGTGGGGCTCCGTTAGTGGTGCGCGCCTGTCGGTCTGGTTCTCCTCAACGCGGTTCTGGCGCGCCCTGTGTCTCGACCGGTATGGTTCGCCGCAGGTCCAGAACAGTCGGCGTTTGCGGCATCGAGAGATTCTTCCGCGTCACTTCAGACCGTCTCGCCGTTGTCTTCTTCGAGTTCGGCTTCGGCATAGATCCGTTGTTTTAGTAGGTCATCGGAACCGTCTGTAGGCATCGACACCAGACGTTCGCCCCATTTCTTCGCGAAGGCGGCTTCCGCCGTCTCGCCCTTCGGATGGCAGTGACGATGCACAAGGGCACCATTCGGAAGGATCGTCTTGCCGCCGTGCCGATGCTGTTCAACGTGATGGATTTCTGCTTCAGCCCAGATCACATCAGCGTTGCAGACCGCACAACACTTGCTGTCGCGATAGTAGATGAGTTCTCGCTCTAACACGCCAAACGCCCGCGTCTGGTCCTTCATCTGCGGACGAAGCATTTCATGCATCTTTGCTGCAAAGAACTCGTGCCGTCGCTGGATCGTGTCGGCGCGATCGCTGTTGACCCGTGTTCCGACGCCGTAGCGCAGCCAATACTCATCCGGGCGGGGATCATTCCGTGTCGTCTTCGCTTGTAAGAGTTTCTCGCGAAACGTGTCGAACGCCGACGCGAATCCGCTTTCCCACGACCGCGTGTAATCGTCCAGCAGCGCATCAACGAGAAGCACCAGATGGATCGCTTCGTGCCCGATGATTTTCGGGCGTTTCTGATCTCGCAGCAACGTCGCTAGCTTGTCGAGAATGGTGAAAAGACGACGGGCGTCCACGGAGTCAGCATCGAAGCCAAGGTGCTCGTAATAGAAGTCGTCGATCGCTTCGGCGTTGCTGTCGCAGAAGCGCCCCTCCTCCCGCTTCGTCACAAGCTGCATCGCGATCTGCGCCGCAAGCTGCCGGAACTTCCCGCGATCCTTGACCTTCTGCGCCTTCATCAAGATGTTGAAGAAGTCGTGACCGGGATAGCGGGCCAGACCCGCCTTCCCGCCAAGTCGCAGGACGAAATCGGTAAACTGGCCGGGCCAAGCGTCGCGTTTCTCCTGCGAATTCAGCGGCATGCCCGATTGCAGGCGCACGAACAGATCCCGTGCCTCATTCTGATTGTGTGTTTCGATCTTGACGATCCGAAGCGATGTTTGAAGTAACTGCTGCTTCAGGTCTTCGGTCAGATCGTGAAACGCCTTCCCGCCCCACGGACACGGTTCGCGCTTGATGAAATCGGGGAAGCGAGCATCGGCCGCATCCTTGTCGGGATCAAACAGCTTGAACGCGCCTTCATGGAACTCGGACAAGGCGTTGATCCGCTGCTGCCCGTCGATGATCTCGAACCGCTGGCTGACGAGCTTTCCCGCTTCCTGCCGGATGTGGTGGAAGTAGATGAGCGGAATTGGATAACCGCGTAGCACCGAATCGACGAGCTTCTTCTTTTGCGTCGGGGTCCAGACAGCCCCGCGTTGATACTCGGGGTTCACGACCAGCATTTGTTGAGACTTCAGCGCGAGGATGTCGGAGACGGTCAGGTCGTCTGGCTCGGCGTTCATTCACGCAGCCTTTCTCGTTTGAAATCCCAGCAATTGTATCGGCAGAGCGGGCTAAAAGGGCCGTCATGCTGTGTAGCTTATTCGCTGCTGCTGGATCTTCGCCACTACTTCCGGCGGTCATGTTCGGTGCTTGCCTGCTTGATCGACGAGCGCGGCGGAGAACGGCTTCGCCGGATCGAACTCGCTCACGGTGAAGCCGCCAATCCAAGCGGCGAATTCGTGCTGACTGCGGCCGTGTCGGCGTCTTCGGTGGTCACGTTCTGGGCATCGCCTTCCGTGGTCTTGAAAGCCGCTCAGACTCCGCCAGCATTCGAGAAGTAGTTGCTGCTCGGCAGCGTCCTCAGCGGGGCGTCTAGCGGTCGCTACGGCGTGCCCAGTCAGTGGTCCGGGGCTCTCGGGTCTGGTCCTCCGCCGTGCGTTCTGGCGCGTCCCAGTCCCAACCGGTGTAGTTCCCGCTTCACGGATGACGAGCGGTCCTGTTCGATTGCGAGGGCAGGATGTGCCCGAGTAGGTTCTCCGAAGCTCCTACTCGGGGAAGAGATCGCCGACACGGACACGAAGGGCGCGAGCTAGCCTCACAAGGTGGAGCGTCGAACAGTTTCGGACCCCTCGTTCGATCCCGCTCATGTAGCTGCGCCCAATCTTGGCCGCGTCCGCGAGCGCCTCTTGGGACAGCCCCTGCTGCTCTCGGATCGTCCTGAGTCGGTGGCCCAGCCGCCGAAGGGCCGGGTGTTTTGGCGGTTGCCGCGCCGTTCGAGGCACGGCAACGATAGTCTGGCGTTACATCCTTTCAGGCCACGCCCGATCGGATACAACGAGCCTAATGCGGTCTGGGCAACTGCCGATATTCAAGACTGAGGAGAACGCCATGATGAAGCTGCTTGGGCTGGCCCTGACCCGGAAGGCGTCCGTGTGCTCTGTGGTTCTCGCCGCAGTCGTTCTGCACCCAGTTGCCGCCTCCGCGCAAGATCCGGCGCCGGTGCCGGTGGCGGTCATCGTCCAGACCTCTCAGTTTGACGATCAGGCCCAGAAGGATCGGCTCGATTCCGCCCGCGACCTAAAGGTCTATCTAAATGGAAAGAAGAAGACGTTGCGTCTGGTCGAGACGCCCGCTGAGGCGGTCGTCACCATCGAAGTGCTTGGTCGTGGCGTTGAAACGCAGGACACGCAGAACGTGAACCGGAGCGCGTTCGGCGGCAGTCGCGTGAGCGCAGACAAGGACAAGGTGTTACGCGTCAAACTTTCGGTCGGCGATTACTCGACCGAGGTCGAGGGGCGATCCAAAGACGGGGAATTAGCGTTCACCTCGTGGACTCAGGCCGCGAATCTCGCTTCGATCGCCATCGACAAGTGGATCAAGACCAACCGTGCAAAGCTGCCGTAACAGAAGGCGCGGTCACGGTCGCCTGCTGGGAGTCCCTTCTTTCGGGGTCAAGTGAATGGGCGAAGTGGATGCGCACGCTTCGAGCCCAGCGCAAATCACGATACGGAGAACTGATGTCTGGCAAGAGAATCTTCGGCCTGCTCTCGGTCGTGTTCGGTTTATTGCTCGCCCTGTTCGGCGTCTGGGCGCTCGTCTCCGCCGTGCGATTCACCATCTTGCAGCCTCTCGTGATCGCGGTCGGCGGCGGGCTGGTACTGATCGGCGTCATGGCCCTCAAGTCGGCCCCGGCGAGCAGTCAGCCGTCTCAGGACGTGCCTGTAGCACCGAGCGGCGCACGTGCGAGTTCCGCTGGTGCGGTGATCGCCCTCCTACTGATGGGTGTCTCGGGTTGGTACTACTTTGGCGGCGGGCTGGAGAGTCAGGCGAATCGAACAATGCAAGACATCCAGAGCAAGGTCGCCGCAGATGCCGTGGCCCAGTATGGGATCGCCCAACGGAATGGTTCCGCGATGGATGTCTGCGTGCAGGCTGGCTTCGTTACAGCGGCCTACCTTCAGGCGCAAGACGAAGCCAATTACCAGCGGTGGAAACAGACTGAGAAAGCGGACTGTGCGAAGGCCGGTATCGAGAAGTAGTGGCAGGCGGCTGCACGTCGGCGAGGACTTCGCGCGCATCGCCGATCTTGAGGGTGAATCCGTCAGGGCGCGGGCCAGCCTTCTGCGAGGCTTCCCGGCGCGCTTTCGCCTCGGCCGCTGCGTTCTCCTTTGTGGCTTGTTTCTCAGCAACCGCCCACGCTCCCGCCAGCGTCCTCAGCAGGGCGTCCAGCGTTCGCTGAGGCGCCGCCGGTCACTGTTCCGGGGCTCTCCGGTCTGGGTCGCTGAAACGCTCGTTGTGGCGCGTCCCGAGCTGCCGCCGGGCTCGGTGAAGGGCAGGGGTCGGTCGGTGATGTCAGTGAAGTCACCGATCCGCAATCTCCATCTGCTCAGGCACCCTTCCCAGTACCGGGAAGGGGCTTCACGGTTCTCGCCGTTCATGCTCAGGCCATGGAGATCACGGACCACTGACATCACCGACATCACTGGGTTCACTTCGTCCGCCCGGCTCGCGTGCTACGCTCGGGCTTGGCGGCTAGGCTGATCACCGAACGACCGGTTTCCGCACCGGTCCTGCCGCCGATTCTTTCCCTTGCGGGCGCTGCTTGCGGAGGCAGCGAACATGCCGCGACTTCAGGATGACGATCTTCTTGGTCTTGGACTGGCCGAGCTACTGAACTTCGTCAACACTGGTCAATGTGACGGCGGAGTGGTGTCACTGTTCTGGCCGTTCGACGACGCTCGCTACAAGCCGCGCTATTCTGACGTGTCACTGTCCTTGCCAAATCTCAAAGCAGGACGCAGAGGATGGCCGGAGTTGTGGCCTTCGACCACCCAGCCGGTCCACCGCGCGTTGCGTCGCGCGCTGGATGATCAACTCGCTCGGGTGGTCAAGGGCAAGAAGCCGGTCCTGCCGACGCAGCCGGGATGGACACGGCGCAGCTTCGTGCACCTCTCACCCATTGAAGCTGCCACCGTCACTGCCATGCGATGCGCCTTCGACGACGTGCTTGGTAGCGCCTCTCTCGCTGAGATGGGCGTCAGCCGCTGCGCGATGTGCACGTTGTTCTTTGCAGCCGGACGCGAAGCAGGACGCCCGTCGCACTTTTGCACGCAGGAGCACCGAGACGAATCCCGTCACACCGACGCCTTCAAGAAGAAGCAGGCAACTCAGGCTCGGGAGAGACGAGCGATCGAAAGAGATAGAGCCGTGCGGGCGGCGCGGGCCGTCGCACTAAATCCGACTCGAAAGACCCGAATATAAGCGACTCGCGTGGTCGGCGGCAGTGGCGCTAACTAGTTAGTGTCATGGAGCTGTTGACCGTCAGCAACGCCGCCGCTCGCCTTCGCTGTTCGGAGGGGACCGTCCGCCGCTGGGCTGACAACGGACGCCTGAAGACGTTCGTGCGTCTGGCGGACGGTTCACGTCTGTTCCGCGAGCGCGACGTTCTCTCACTACTTGACCACAATCCCGAGGGCTGCAAAGACGAGCGAACCACGTCGCCTGCGCACTCCTCTGGCACTCCTGCTCAACGGAGACGACGGCGGTGAGCGTTACGACAGCGCTCACCAGCACGGCACGCGTTGCAAGCGTGATTGACGCCGCTCGACTGCCGTCCGAGATCCGGCAGAGCACCCGCGCCGTCGTGTGGAAGCGGACAGTGCGGAACGGGAAGCCAACCAAAGAGCCGTTCGTGGCGACAGCACCACATCGCCACGCCAAGACGAACAAGCCCGGCACATTTCGTCCATTCAATCTGGCGCTGAACGCGGTGAGAAACGGACACGCCGATGGTGTGGGCCATGTGCTTGGCGAGGGAATCGCCGGGATCGATATCGACGACTGTCGTGATCCACACGCCGGTGTTATCGCCCCTTGGGCCCAGTCGGTCATAGACGACCTCAACAGCTACACCGAGGTCAGCCCCAGCAAGACCGGCGTGAAGATTTGGGTCAAGGTCGATCCCAGCCTGTCGCTCAAGGGCAAGAACCACCATCGGCCAGACGGCAGCGCCATCGAGATGTACGTCGGTGGCAAGTACTTCACCGTCACCAGCGACCATCTGCCGGGCACACCGGCGACGATCGAGGAGCGCACCGAGCAGTTCGTTCGCCTGCACAGACAGCTCACAGCGGGAGACGATCGCAAAAGGAGCAAACAGCCACAACCACGGCCTGTCGACCTCGACGATGACACGCTTATCGAGAAGGCGAAGCGCGCCAAGAACGGCGCAAAGTTCGCCGCTCTCTGGGGCGGCAACACGAGCCTGCATGGCGGCGATGCCAGCGCGGCGGACCTTGCACTCAACATCATGCTGGCGTTCCGGACCGGCAAGGACGCTGATCGCATGGATCGGCTGTTCCGGCGCTCGGGACTGTTCCGTGCGAAATGGGATGAGCTCCGGGGCGACACCACCTACGGTGAGATGACGATCGCCAAGGCGATTGCCGCGTGTCACGACACCTACTCCTCGTCGAACACGCGCGCGACTGCCCGTGGGATGCGGACGACATTGTCAACGTCGACGGCGGCGGCATCCGAGGGCGTGACCCTTCAGGATTTCCACGCCTATATGCCGATGCACAACTACATCTTTGTTCCAACCGGCCAGACGTGGCCCGCGAGCAGCGTGAACGCACGCATCCCGGCGGTCCCGAGTGTTGGGGACGATGATGCAGCACTCGGCAATGATGACGAAGACCGCCCGAAGCCCATGAAGGCGAATGAGTGGCTGGACCGGCACCGTGCCGTTGAGCAGATGACATGGGCTCCGGGCAGACCGGCGGTGATTCACGACGAACTCGTCACCGACGGCGGGTGGATAAGGCGACCGGGCTGCTCCTGTCTCAATCTCTATCGGGCGCCATTGATTCAACCCGGCGATGGCCGCGCGGCCGGTCCATGGCTCGAACACGTGTCCCGCGTGTATCCCCACGACGGCGAGCACATACTGCGGTGGCTCGCACACCGGGTGCAGCGGCCCCGCGAGAAGATCAATCACGCCCTCGTCCTCGGCGGAGTGCAGGGCGTCGGGAAGGACACGATCCTTGAGCCGGTGAGGCACGCCGTTGGGCCTTGGAACTTCGCCGAAGTGTCTCCCGTTCAGCTACTCGGCCGGTTCAACGGCTTCGTGAAGTCCGTCATCTTGCGTGTCAGCGAAGCCCGTGATCTTGGTGATGTCGATCGCTATGCGTTCTATGAGCACACGAAGGTCTACACAGCGGCGCCGCCGGATGTCCTCCGGGTCGACGAAAAGAACCTGCGGGAATACAACGTGGCGAACGTGTGCGGCATGGTCATCACCACCAATCACAAGACGGACGGCCTCTATCTGCCCGCTGACGATCGCCGCCACTACGTCGCGTGGTCCAACCTGACGAAGGACGGCTTCACTGCAGACTATCGGACGAGTCTGTACAACTGGTACGCCTCTGAAGGCCACGGCCACGTCGCCGCCTACTTGGCGGAGTATGACTTGGCTACCTTCGATCCGAAGGCTCCACCGCCGAAGACCTCGGCATTCTGGGAGGTCGTAGACGCCAGCCGCACGCCAGAGGACGCGGAGCTGGCTGACGTGTTGGACAAGTTGGGCAATCCGTCGGCGACGACTCTGAGGGTGATCGCCAGCAGCGCCGGACACGAGTTCGGCCGGTGGCTGCGCGATCGGAGGAACACACGGCAGATGTCGCACCGCATGGACACCGCCGGGTACGTGCCCGTCAGGAACCCTGACGCCACGGATGGCCTCTGGCGTGTCGAGTCCCGTCGGCAAGTGATCTACGTCCGGCACGAACTCTCGCCACGCGACCGCCTTGCGGTGGCGCAGCGGTTCGTGAAGGGTGATCGGTGATGTCAGCGATGTCACCGATCCGCGATCTTCACTCGCGCGTCCCCTTCTGTGAACCGGCTTCCGGTTCAGGGCAGTCGAGATCGAATACCACTTACATCACTAACATCGCCGACGTGGACAGGTGCGGGCATCAACGGGCGTGGCGCACCAAGAAAGCGGTCCGTCGACTATTGGGGATTACAGCGGATACCGCTGGGCCTCTGAACGGCCCGCACGGACAGGAGGAGGAGACGACGATGGCTCACCAGAAGTTGAAGGGCACGATCAAGACCATCAAGAAAGCTGAGGGATACGGGAGTGCGCCCGTGCTTCAGGCTGAGAACGCCGGGGTGAATGGCTACGCGCTGTTCGAGTGCGTGGCGTTCTTCATTGACGATTGGTTCGATCCCAAGGAGCAAGCGACCCGCGTCGAGGTCTACGTGTGGGCCCGTGACGTTGGCGAAGCGGTCGATGTATCCGGCGACAACTGGATGAAGTTCTGCAGGCTTTCGAATCTTTTGAACTGGTGGGCTCAGCCGGTGCAACCCGCCTCCAAGAGGTAGGCGGGTCGTGCGCCCGTGGTACCGCTGCGCTCGGGCGTTCCTTCGGATCGGCACGGAGGCGGCGTGAACGCGATTTCGTCGGACCGTGGTTCCGTTCGTGATGGAGGGTAAGTGAGACACGCCGAGAAGAAACCGGCCGAGCGAGGCGACCTCGTGAAGCAACACGGCCTTCCGGCCCTGCTGACCAGTGGCGAGGTGGCGGAGTTGCTGCGAACGAGCCGGAAGGCCGTGTACGCGATGGCCGAGCGGGCTCAGGTTCCCGGTGTCGTTCGGATCAATCGACGCCTCCTCTTTCGTGAGGACGCCCTGCTAGACTGGCTCCGCCAGAAGTCCAAGCCATCGCTGGAAGGCAGGTAGCGATGGGCGTAACAGTCAGGCAGTACTCGCGGGGTTGGCAGGTGGACGTGATGACGCGCTTACCGAACGGCTCGAAGTATCGAGAGCGGCGGCGACTACGTATCACCTCCAAAAGTGCGGCGATGCGGTGGGGTCAGGATCGTGAGCGGCACTTGCTGCAACACGGCCCGCCGACAACGACCAAGGAGGTGCCCACGGTGGAACAGTTCGCGCCAAGGTTTCTCAACGGCCACGCGCGAGCGAATCGGCAAAAACCCAGCGGGATTGCTTCAAAGGAGATGATCCTGCGAGTGCATCTCATCCCGGCACTGGGTCAGACGAGACTCGACGGAGTCTCAGACGAGGATGTTCAGCACCTCAAGACGCGGCTTGAGTCAAAAGCTCCCAAGACGGTCAACAACGTGCTGAACGTGCTGAGTGTCCTCCTCAAGAAGGCGGTGGCATGGAGGGTCATTGAACGGATGCCGTGTTCCATCGAGCTGCTCAAGACCTCGAAGTCCTTGGCAGCGTTCTATGACTTCGATGAGTACGAGAGGCTGGTCGCAGTAGCTCGGGAGATCGATCATCGAACCTACTTGGCCGTGCTGTTGGGGGCGGAGGGTGGCCTTCGGTGCGGAGAAATGATCGCCTTGGAATGGGCGGACGTGGATCTGGTCAGGAGGAAGTTGTGCGTCAAGCGATCTGATTGGAACGGCCAGATCGGGACGCCCAAGGGGGGACGCCATCGATTTGTGCCTCTGACCCTTCGGCTGGAGGCGGCATTGCGCCAACACCGGCATCTGCGAAGTTCACGGGTGCTGTGCCAAGACGACGGCGGGCCGCTGACGCGACAGATGATTCAAAACCGGATGAAGCTCGCGGCGCGCCGGAGCGGTTGCGGGACCGCTGGCGTACACATCCTGCGTCACACGTTCTGTTCACACTTGGCGATGCGGGGTGCGGCGAGCGTGGCGATTCAAGAACTCGCCGGGCACAGGCAGCTGAGCATGACCGAGAGGTACATGCACCTGACGCATGCCTCGGCTGAGGGGGCGATTCGTCTGCTCGATCCGCCGTCCGCTAGCCCCCACCTTGGCAACATGGTGGCAACGGCGAACGGGGCGTCGGCAAAGTGTTGACCTGAAAGCAAGAAACTGGCGGTGAGGCAGGGATTCGAACCCTGGGTACAGGTTTAAGCCCGTACAACGGTTTAGCAAACCGCCGCTTTCGGCCACTCAGCCACCTCACCGC
>JBEBGB010000360.1:0-5372 GCA_040081675.1 Vicinamibacterales bacterium | reverse complement strand
AGGGCCGCGTTGCCCGGGTCGACTTCGAGCATCTTCCGGTAACCGGCGATGTGCTGCGGGATGATCTTGCGACGCACGTCGGCAATCAGGCGGTCACGATCGGTGTCGTGCACTGGCACCACTTGCAGCCAGAGGTCCGCCATCTCGTCGGTGGACCGCTGCCCCCAAATGACGCGACGCGGCGGCGACTCCGGATTCGCGCGGTTCGCGGACGAATTGTCGAACGAGAACGTCATGGTCAAGTGCGTGCCAGCGGAAAGGAGTACGGGCTCTCGGTAGCGGTAGGCATCCTGCCAGTGAAAGTCCCACTGCGGAATGCGCAGCAGCGACACCGTGCGCCCATCAGGCGTTCGCGCGCTGCCGGTCACGGTGCGCGCCAGATAGTGCGCGTGAGGCTGAATCACGTACAACCGGACATCCACCGGCAGGGTGTAGCTGTCGGTTGCGTCATATGCCGCGGCACCGCCCGGGATGTCGAGGTCCTGCCGGTTGAGCCTGATCATCACCGGCACACGTGAGGGCGGCTGGTCGCTGAAGTACAACGCAAGGCTCGCATCGACCAGTTCGCGCGTCTCCGACCGAGGCAGGTGCAGCATCACGATCAAGTCATTGCCGGGATCGATTCGCCACGCGAACCCGGCTGGCGACCGGTACGCGCGCTGCCCGGGCGTCCATCCGAGAAAATAGCCATCAGGACTTTGTGCCGAGAATGGAATCAGTCCTTCATAGCCACTCTCTGGATCGTCTGCGTCGAGAGCCCGCGCCGCGCCGCCCCGATCGACCACGATCGTGGCGTGGTGCACGACGCGTGGCGTCGAGGTGCGAAACTCCCAGGCGCGCACATAGCGCGTGCTCGACACAGAAACGGGCACCACGAAGTTGCGCAGCTGATCGGGTCCGTTCGGCGCCAGGTTGTAGGGTTGCGCCAGATGCACCACAAGGTCTGGCTGACCGAGTTCCCAATCGCTCGAAGCCGGGGGGGCTGGGGATCGATCGCCGACGTCGCCGCGCGGTGCTCCGGCCTCCAGCCATCGCCGGAACACCAGCATCTGCGGTTCGCTCAGCCGCGGGTCGCCTTCGAACACTCCAGGCGGACTGTCCGGTTTCCATGGCGGCATGACCCTCGACGTCACTGCGGCAACAAGCTGGCGGGCGCGCGGACGCACGTCGTCATAGGTAAGCAGGCTGAACGGCGCGGGCCCGCTGGGGCGGTGACAGTTCGCGCAGTGCTCGAGGAGCAGCGGTGCGACGTCGCGATTGAACGTGGGAGTGGCGGCCGCGGGCTGGGCGCCTACCGGTCTGCCCAGCAGAGAGGCGGACACGACCATGAGCATCAGCGTGCGGGCGAGGCGGGTCACTCCATGCTTCCTGCGGGCCGGCGACACGATACACCGGGACGAGGCGAATTGACGCATTCGCTGGTGCACAAGGCGCCCGCTCGCCGGACGGAGGGCGCCCGGCGCCTCCTGGTCCCCGCTACTTGCGAACGTCGGCTGCGGGGCCACCGCCGAGAGCAGAGGCCAGTTGCCGCGCGCTCGAGCTCTGGGCCTTGACCTTGCGAATGGCGAGGTCCGCTTCCTTGATGAGATTGTCGAACAGGTCTGGGAGTTTCTCGACCGCCTCTATACGCAGCGAACGCGGCGCCTCATTGAACAGCCACTCTTCAACAGTCGCTTCTTCGGGCTGGGTGTTATTGCCCGCAACGGTCCGAAGGGCGATTCCCCAGCGGTTGTTCACTTTGGCGTAGCCGAGATAGCGCGTCGAGTAGTTGCCAAAGGCATCTTCCCAGCGGTCGAGGCGCGACCAAGTCGAGATGCCAAGGTTGAGCTTCTTCAGCGCGGCGTCGAGCACGGAGATCGACTTGCCGAGCTCGTCGGACACCAGGTTCAAGTGGGAGGCCGCCAGCGACAGCTGGCGGTATGACGAGGAGACGCGCTCGGAGAACGAGCCGTCGTCGTTCGAGACCGTAGACATGCGACCCTCCGTGGCCGTACAGGCCAGGAATAGCCCCTTACAAGGGCTGTCTAACGTCGCCCTCAAGCGACGGGACTATCCGACTTCCGCCGGGCCGATTTCTCTAAACCAGCTGGTCCGTAGAAAAGAGTATCACAGACCAGGGCAGGTCGGGCAGGTGGTTCACGGTCGGGACGGTCTGGACGGGCTGGGTAGGCAAATTCCAGCGATTTCGTTCAGGTCAAACGCGGGGACGCGTCGGCGGCGACAAGCGCACGCCGCGCTCACCACGGAAACGGCCGGCGCTGACGCGTCAGCGCCGACCGCCTTAGAAGGACGCTTTGCGGCGTCCGAGGCGGACCCGTCTACGCATGATGTAGAGGGTCGTGATGACGAACAGAAGGAACACGGGCGCAACTTGGGTCAGCACGTCCGCTATATCGGGCCAGCGGCACCCGGACTTTATTGGCACAAGCCACACCACGGAGTGACCGATCCTGCCTGCCCAGCCTGCCCCGCCTGCCCGCCCGAGAGTCCGTGTCCTCCCGTTCGTGTCCGTGGCCTCCGTGGTAGTGCCTTTATGGACTGCTACTCGTCGGTGACGCAGCCTTCGCTGGCGCTCTTCACGAGGCGGATGTATTTCGCCAGCGTCCCACGCTGCGCCTTGAACGGCGGTGGGGTCCACCGCCCTCGACGGGCCTGCATCTCGGCGTCGCTCACGTCGACCGAGATCAGGTTCTGGTCGGCGTCGATCGTGACCAGGTCGCCACTGCACACCAGCGCGATCGGTCCGCCGTCCTGCGCCTCGGGTGTCACGTGCCCGACGATGAAGCCGTGCGAGCCGCCGGAGAATCGTCCGTCGGTGAGGAGCGCCACGTCTTTGCCGAGGCCCGCGCCCATGATCGCGGACGTTGGCGTCAGCATTTCCGGCATGCCCGGACCGCCCTTCGGGCCTTCGTAACGGATCACGATGACGTCGCCCTTCGAGATCTGGCCCTGCTCGAGACCGTGCAGCATGTCTTCCTCGGAGTCGTAGACCCGAGCAGGTCCGGAAAATCGCAGCCCTTCTTTCCCGGTGATCTTGGCCACCGATCCGTCCGGCGCGAGGTTCCCTTTGAGAATCTGGATGTGGCCGCTTGCCTTGATTGGATCCGTCAAAGGTTTGACGATCGGCTGGCCCGCCGACAGCCCCGGCAGATCGCGAAGATTCTCGGCCTGCGTCTTTCCCGTGACCGTCATGCACGTGCCATCGAAGAGTCCGGCTTCGAGCAGCATCTTCATCACGGCCGGCGTGCCGCCAACGGCCTGCAGGTCTTCCATCACGTACTGACCGCTCGGTTTGAAGTCGGCCAGCATCGGTGTGCGGTCGCTCACCTTCTGCATGTCGTCCAGCGTCAGGTTGACGCCAACCGACCGCGCGATCGCGATGAGGTGCAGCACCGCGTTGGTGGAACCTCCCAGCACGGTGATGAGCACCATGGCGTTCTCGAACGCGGCGCGGGTCATGATGTCGCGCGGCTTGAGGTCCATGTCGAGCAGGCGGCGAATGGCCACCCCTGAGTCGCGACACTCCTGCAACTTGCGAGGGTCCGCAGCGGGTGTCGACGAACTGAACGGCAGGCTCATGCCGAGCGCTTCAGCGGCCGCAGCCATCGTGTTGGCGGTGTACATGCCGCCACACGCACCGGCGCCCGGGCAGGAGCTCCGCACGATCTTGCACCGCTCGGTTTCATCGATCGAACCCGCGATGAACTGGCCGTAGCTCTGGAACGCGGAGATCACATCGAGCTTCTCGCCGTGATCGCCGTGACCCGCGCGGATGGTGCCGCCGTAGATCATGATCGAAGGACGGTTCAGTCGCCCCATGGCCATGAGACACCCGGGCATGTTCTTGTCGCAGCCAGGGATCGAGATGTTCGCGTCGTACCACTGCGCGGACATGACGGTCTCGATCGAGTCGGCGATGAGATCGCGCGACTGGAGCGAATAGCTCATGCCGTCGGTGCCCATCGAAATGCCGTCGCTCACGCCAATCGTGTTGAAGCGCATGCCGACCAGACCCGCCGACGCGACGCCCTCGCGAGTTGCCGCGGCCAGATCGAGCAGATGCATGTTGCATGGGTTGCCTTCGTACCAGACGCTCGAGATGCCGACCTGCGGCTTGTCCATGTCCGCTTCGGTCATGCCGGTGGCATAGAGCATCGCCTGTGAGGCGCCCTGTGATTTCTGCTGCGTGATGCGTGCGCTGAACTTGTTCGAGTGAGCCATGTGCCTGCCAGAAAAGGGACAAAAACGCACCGGCTCGCGTGCCGTCGGTGCCACAACGCCTCAGTGTAGTGGTTACAGCGGCCGCAGCGTCAAGCGAGGGCAAAACGGCGGACTGCCACTTCGCAGGTCCGCCGTCGGCAGGTATCGCTCGTCAAGCCTGGGTGCTTGGAGTGTCTTGTGCCGTCTCGTCGCGTTTGACCGCTTGCGCAACCAACTTGGCGCGGCCGGTCAGCGGCAACTCGGTGGCGACGGCAAGAGGCACGTTCGCCATCGGTGGAAAGATCGACAACAGTCGTGTGGTCTGCATCCGGTTGAGGGCCACGTTGATGAGCGTCGTCGTGTTCGGAAAGAGCAGGCGGGGCTCCCCCGGCCGCAGATCCGTTGGGTCGTACGCGACGAATCGGCTGGTCACATAGCGAACATCGGGCAAGGGGCTGACGCCTGTAATCTCGAGCACAAGACGCGCTCCTTGCTTCGCAAGCTCCGCACCGAACCGTTCGATGTGCGTGCAGTTCATCATGAACACGCGATGCGAACGCGTCGTTGAATGAGTGGTGATGTGTGACTCGAAGTCTTCGTCGAACTGCAGCGTGAGCGCTTCGTTGGGTTCGCCGTCCGCATTCTCCACATGAAACTCGACGTGGTAGTCCTCGACCACCTGGTCCACGTCGTCTTGCACCCGGAAGAAGAACTGCTGAAAGCGCATCTGTCGATCGGGCGGCAGCCGGTCGAAGTTCCACGCCGAGATCTCGTCGAAGCGCTCGCCCCAGGTGGCGTAGGTCGTCGGAGTCGTCGGGTCCTTCAAGATCTCCACAATCACCGCACCCGGATGATTGGGGTCCCCATATTCCTTTCGCGAGCCATCGACGATGCTGCCGTGGTTGACGCCGGCGAAGACGGCGAACGGAATGTTGGGGAACTTGTACTCCTGCCACCACTGAATCACCGCGCCGCCTGGACGAAAATCGATCGTGCAGGCGCGAGTGTTCAACGACGTGCCGGCGATACGAACGGTGCCGTCGGTGCCGATGCGGCCGCGCGGTTCGACGACCTTTGCCTCGAGGCCGGTATAGGCCTCGCCGGCAGCCAGCACGAACGGATAGCACACTTGCGCAGGATCCTCGCTCGGCGCGAAGAAGGTATGCGTTGCG
>JBEBGB010001197.1:0-1301 GCA_040081675.1 Vicinamibacterales bacterium | reverse complement strand
CCGAGAGATTCCCGCGATTGGCTTGAAGATCGCGTACATCACCGATCCTTCGGGCGTGTACATCGAGCTGACCGAAGGCTACACGGCCTACTAGGCTCGTCGCCTAACCGGCCTCTGCGGCGTCATCGTCGATCTCGCGTGTTCCTGCGGCTTCAGGGGCCAACGCGGGGTCGACGCTGGCGTCGGCAAGCAGAGCGTCGGCGAGGAATGCGTGTGCTGCAGCGTCCGAACGCGCGAGCACGGCTTCGAGCGGGGACCGCGGCATCCAGCTCTCGCGTTGTTGCATGAGTGGAAAGGTGCCGTCAGCGCGGGGCGGAGCATAGCGGCACCAGAAGCCAAGGTGCCACAGCAGGAACTCGCGGATACGGGAGCGTCCGTGCTCATCGTCGCCCCAGTGCAGGAGCGCGAGCGTCACGTACCGACGATAGATCACGAGCCGTTCCTCGGCGCTGAGATCCAGATCGCCTTCCATCACTTCACGAAACAACCACGGCTTGATCAGCGCGCCACGAGCGGCCATGATCGCGGTGCATCCGGACTGCTGAAGCAGCGGTGCGACCTGGTGTCCGAACAGCACATCGCCGTTGCCGACGACGGGCACAGATACGGTCGCGGCGACTTCCGCGATGGCCTGCCAGTCGGCGGAGGTCTTGTACCTCGCCGCGCGCGTCCGGCCGTGCACGGTAATGGCGTCGGCACCACCCTCGACCGCGGCTCTCGCAACATCGAGCACGTTGCGACGTTCGTCGTTCCAGCCAAGGCGAACCTTGACGGTGACGGGAATGGACACCGCCTTCTTCATGGCATCGACGATGCGGCGAACACGACCGGGCTCACGCGCCAGTGCCGCGCCCAGTCCCTTGCTCGTGAAGTAGTCGATGGGGCACCCAAGATTGACGTCCACGAAGTCGGCGCCGTTGGACGCCGCAAGTTCCGCTGCCCAGGCCATTTCCTCCGCTTTGTTTCCCGCAAGCTGCACCCCGAAGAAACGCTCGTCGACGGCACGCCGCATCAGTGCGAACTCGGCGCGGCGCTTCTGCTTCAGTCGTCTCGCAACGGTCATCTCGCTCATGGTGACGCGTGCGCCCAGCTCTTGACAGAGTCGGCGATAGGGCAAGTTCGAGCCCTTCGTCATGGGCGCGAGGACAACGGTGCCTTGCAGGGTGTCTCGAAAGTCAGTCATGGAAGGGGACAGCGGGTGGGTAACGCATTGTATCTCCGAGCGACGAGTGTCCCGCGTTCGATATGCTAGGACATGGCTTCCGGAGCGCGGCGCCCGGATCGCAAGGCGCGAAGAGCGA
>JBEBGB010001196.1:0-1302 GCA_040081675.1 Vicinamibacterales bacterium | reverse complement strand
AGACGTTGCACTGATGCGTCGCGTGGTCGGTGCAGAGATGGGCGTCAAGGCCGCAGGCGGTGTGCGCGATCTCGACGGGCTCAAGGCCATGGTGGCAGCCGGCGCCACTCGTGTTGGCGCAAGTGCGGGCGTGAAGATCGTTCAGCAGGCACGCGGTGAGACGCCGACCAGCGGCGCTCCGTCAGGCTACTAAGAGCTGGTTGCAAAATGACCAAGAGCTCTACCACAGAGAACACAGAGCGGAACCGAGAACACGGAGAATCCGAGCCAAATGAGCCGTGTCTTCCGTTCGTCCCCGTGGCCTCCGTGGTAGTGCTTTAGTTTTGAAGCGCACTCTAAACAGCCGTCTGCGCGCTGCACCGCAGCGTCTGCCTGCGCATCAAGAAACCGTAGGTAAAAGGCGGCAACCGTCCGAGTCCTATAAAATGCGGTCAGGTGTTGCAACATTCATCACGCGCCGGCCGTGTCGGCGCGCACCTGTTCGCGCTTGCCATCATCGGCGTCTGTGCCGGCCTGGTGCACCTGACTCCGCGGATTACCCCTGGTGCGGCAGCGCCCGTGCTGCTGTTGACCGTCCTGCTGATCGCGCGCTCGCTCGGCACAGGGCCGGCACTGGTCGCCTCCACGGGAGCAGCTCTGGCCTTCTCGTACTACTACATCCCTCCCGTCGGCCTCTTCATCGAGAACCCGAACGACTGGGTGGCGTTCGGCACGTTTACCCTGACAGCGCTCGTTGTCGGTGAGCTGGCGGGGCGCGCCGAGCGCCGGCGGATCGAGCTCGAGGACGGCAAGCGAGAGATTGAACAGCTGTACGCACAGCTCGGTGCCGCGTTCGAGCGGGCGAGCGAGGCTGAAGCGGCCCGGCGCAACGAGCAGTTGAAGTCTGCGCTGCTCGACGCCTTGACGCACAACTTGCGGACGCCTCTGACCGCGATCAAGGCGTCGGTCACCGCCATGCTGAGTTCTGGTGAGATCGACTTTGCGTCGCTGACCAACGCCAATCGCCGCGAACTGCTCCTCATCATCGACGAAGAGTCGGATCGGTTGAATCGCTTCATCGAAGGACTGTCCGTGGCGGACCGTCCGGATCTGTCGCAGCCCAATAGCTTCCGAGCCGCGGACGTCGAACACTTGATTCGTGAAACGGTTGCGCGCGCCGAGACCGTGGCCCGCCATCACCACGTGAACGTGTCCGTCGCGCCTGGGCTCCCAGCGCTCGCCGTCGACCGCTCGGCGATTGGCGAGGCGTTGTACACGCTCATCGACAACGCCAGCAAGTACTCGCCGCTGCACACGACGATC
>JBEBGB010000359.1:0-5386 GCA_040081675.1 Vicinamibacterales bacterium | reverse complement strand
CGGCCAGGACACTCTCACTCCTGAGAGCCGAGGTCCCGAAATGCTGCCGTCATCACGTCCGACGGTTCTTCTGGGACGACGGAGCGAGCGCTGAGCCGGAAGCCTGACTTCGTCGCGACCGCACACTCGGCGAACCCTGATATCACTTGGTGGCGAGTGGCAATGCCGCGGCCTGCAACGCCGCGGTGCGAGGGTGCGGGTCTTGACTTCGATTGACCGAATCTCTCAGAATGCTTTTCAGTCTCGTGACGTCCTTCACCTGTTGTTGTCGTCCTGCCGCCGCATGCGCCATGTGTATGTGCGCGTGTATGCAGCCGACGACCGGCAAGTGACACCGAGGCTATCCCCGCCCCAATCGGGTCTGTAAGCACCCTCCCTTTCACGCCGTCGCTCGGCTGACTTCGTACCCCAATTTCATTTAGTCGTGTGCGCTACGCGTCTGTTCGCGTGGCGCCCGCTGGTCATCGACCGTGCAGGGAGTCTTCATGTTTCGTCGTGTATTTACGTATGTGGCGGTGCTCGCGCTTCTGCTCGTCGCGCCGCATGTCGTGCAGGGTCAGCAGACGACTGGCACAGTCACCGGTGTCGTGCGCGACTCGTCGGGTGGCGCGATTCCTGGTGCCACCGTGCAGCTTCGCGTCGAAGGCAGCAACACTCCGCGCGAGGCCACAACCGACGCCCAGGGCGTCTTCGAGATTTCAGGTCTGGCCGCCGGACAGTACGAAGTGAGCGCCGCGCTCGATGGATTCGACACATCGACCGTGCGCGTGTCTGTCATTGCGGGGCAGTCGATTCCTGCCGACGTGACGCTGAGTCCCGCTCGCTTCAGCCAGTCGGTAGTGGTCACGGCGCGTCGCACCGAAGAAGTCGCGCAGGACGTGCCGATTCCGGTCTCCGTCGTGCGCGGCGACCTGGTTGCTGATGCTGGCGCATTCAACGTCAACCGCCTGAGAGAGATGCTGCCGACCGTCCAGTTCTATTCGAGCAACCCGCGCAACACCGCCATCAACATCCGCGGTCTTGGTGCGCCGTTTGGTCTGACCAACGACGGCCTCGAACAGGGCGTGGGCATGTACATCGACGGCGTCTACTTCGCGCGACCCGCGTCGGCGACGCTCGACTTCCTCGACGTCGAGCAGGTCGAAGTGGTGCGTGGCCCGCAGGGCACGCTCTTCGGCAAGAACACGACGGCGGGCGCCATCAACATCACAACCAAGAAGCCGAGTTTCACACCCGCGTCGGAAGTCGAACTCAACTACGGCAACATCGGCTACGTCCAGGCGAAGGCATCGATCACGGGCCCCGTGGTCAAGAACGTCGCCGGTCGCCTCTCGCTGTCGGGCACGCAGCGTGACGGCGTCCTCGAGAACGTCCGCACGGGCGACGATGTGAACGACCTGAACAACCTGGGCATGCGCGGACAGCTGCTCTTCGCACAATCGGACGCGTTCGCTGTGACGTTGGCGATCGACCACACACGACAGCGTCCGCGTGGGTACACGCAGGTGCTGGCCGGCGTGGCTCCGACACTGCGCGCAGCCAACCGGCAATGGCCGGCGATTGCGGCGGACCTGAACTACACGGCACCCAGCTACAACCCGTACGACCGCGTCACCGACATCGACACGCCGATGCGTTCGTTTCAGCGGCTCGGCGGCACGTCCGTGAATATCGATCGAAAAGTCGGCCGCGGCCGGCTGACGTCGACCACGGCGTATCGCTACTGGGACTGGAAACCGTCGAACGATCGCGACTTCGTCGGCCTGCCGATCACCACCATCTCGTCCGGGACGTCCTACCAGTCGCAGTGGACACAGGAGTTGCGGTATGCCGGCGACATTCATCCTCGCGTGAACCTTGTCGCGGGCTTCTTCTACTTCCGCCAGCTGCTCGACTCTGACCCGGTGATCGTGCAGGAACAGGGAGCCGCCGCCTACCGGGTGCTGCTGGCACCCAGTGCCAACGCCTCGACGCCTGGTCTGCTCGACGGCTACGGCTATCGCCAGTACGTGCATTACCGCAATTCGAGCAGCGCCGTCTTCAGCCAGGCGCAACTGAAGTTGAGCAACCAGTGGCGCGTGCTGCCTGGCATCCGCGTCAACTACGACCAGAAGAAGGTGAACTTCGACCAGCAGACGTACGGCGGCCTGCAGACGACGAATGCTGCGCTCATCACGCTTCAACAATCCGTGCTCGCGCCGCAGAAGTACGACGCTGACACGAGCAACACGAACAACTCGGGCCAGGTGACGGTCGCCTACAAGCCGACCGCGGCGGTGAACGCGTATGCGACGTTCGCGAAGACGTTCAAATCGATCGGACTGAATCTGAACGGTGTGCCGGCGGATGCGCAAAACCAGCCGATTCTGAGCGCGGCCACGGTGAAGCCTGAAGACGTGAAGCACTACGAATTCGGGATCAAGACCTCGCCGTTCCGAAACGTGACCGCAAACGTCACGTTCTTCAATTCGGACATCCGCAATTTCCAGGCGCAGGTGTTCAACGGTGCTGTTGGTGTGCTGCGCGGCTACCTCGCGAATGCCGAGCGTGTCCGCGTCCGAGGCGCGGAGTTCGACGGCAGCTTCAGCGCGACGCGCAATCTCTCGTTCTACGCCTCGGCGGCCATCACCAGCGGCAAGTACCTCTCGTTCAAGGATGCGCCGCTGCCAGTCGAGGAAACCGGTGCGGCGACACAGTTCAAGGACATCTCAGGCAGCGACTTGCCAGGGCTGTCCAAGTACGCGGTGTCATTCGGGGGCGAATTGGTAAGAACGGGCGCGTTCTTCGGACGCACCGGTCAGTTCTTTGGCGCGTTCGATGCCAGCCACCGCTCGAGATTCTCGTCCAGTGCCACACCGTCGGCCTATCTGAACGTCAATGAATACAGCCTGCTCAACACGCGCGTCGGGTTCCGGACCAGCAACGCGTGGACGCTGTCTGTCTGGGCGAGGAATCTGCTGAACAAGAACTATCTCGACCTCATGTCGGCCGTGGCCGGCAACACCGGACTGCTCGTCGCACAGCCTGGCGACCCGCGCACGTTCGGGGTCACGCTGCGACTGTCGCTGAAGTAGACGCGACGCGCTGCTGCTTGCCCTCAGTTCAGCTGCAGGTGCTCGAACCTCACGCCGGCATCGGGGCCGGTGCCGTGCTTGCTGACGAGTGTGCGTGCCTCGAGCGCGCGCGGATACATGGGTGTGCCGGGTTCTCCGCCCACCCGTGCCGACGTCGTGAGATACACGTCCTGCACAAGACCCGCATCGATGAGTTGCGCGGCAAGATGCCGGCCGCCGACCGCCGATACACGCTCAATCCCTCGCGCACGGAGCGTCTCGAACGCCGCGGGCAGGTCCTCGGGATGTCGCATGACGATGGGACGAACCCATGGACGTGACGCGAACCCGTCATGCATCAGCCGTGCACCGTCTGGCAGCGTCAGCACGAGGACCTCAACGTCGGGAACGTTGAAGAGCCGGGACGCATCGAGGTCCAGCCCGCGGAGTGTGGCCACAATCTGGACGGGATACCGCGGCTTGCCAAGCGCTGCGCGCAGGCGGACCAATTCGGGATGCCAGACGCCAAAGACGATGTCGGCATCGCGCATCGTGTTGGCACCGACCAGCACCGCGTCCGCCCCAACCTGCGAGAGCCCCTCGTAGATCACGTGTTTGTCGATCTCGCCGCCGCCAATTGCAGACGGATCGCTGGCGCCCGTGTTTCCGTCGAGCGATTGCACGAAGACCAGACTGCAGGAAGGGCGGGCCGCATCTGGCGAGGGCGACGCGTAGAAGTCGCCATCGAAGAAATGCCGAGTCCAATCGTTGCCGATCGGTGGGAAGGTACCGGCAGCGATATCGACGTCAGTCACAAAGGCATGCAGGTCGGCACTGACGGCCTTAGCCGTCTTGTGCTCCACAAACGCCTGGAACGGCGTCCGCATCACGCGTCTCCTCCATTGCCGCTGAACATTCCACGCTCCAGTCCATTGATGGCTGCTGGCCTGCGACACGCGCTGGCCTCGTGGTTCGCCGTTGCGCGCGCGAGTGCGGTTCGCCACGAGCAGCGATAATAGGCCTGGCGTCCTCTTCCGGAGAAGTATGTTTACTCTCGAGCAAGTAGTCCCGTGGGGGCGGTCGTTTGCCGAATACCGCAGCATGTTCGCGCTGACCGATGCCGACATCAGCACGCGCATCCTGGGATGCGGAGACGGCCCTGCAAGCTTCAACGCCGAAGCAACAGCTCGCGGCGCCACCGTCACGTCCGCCGATCCGATTTACCAGTGGGACGCCGAACAAATTCTCGCGCGTATCACCGCTACGTACGACGACGTGCTCGAGCAGACCAGGCGCAACCAGGATGAATTCGTGTGGGACTCGATTGGTTCGGTCGATGAACTCGGCCGCGTCCGCATGCAGGCGATGCGAAATTTCTTGAGCGACTACGAGCATGGAAAAGCCGACGGCCGATACGTGTTCGCTCAACTGCCGTCACTACCCTTTGACGCGCTGTCATTCGACCTCGCGCTCTGCTCCCACTTCCTGTTTCTCTATAGCACTCAGCTTGGTGAGGCGTTTCACGTGGCCGCTCTCGAGGAGTTGTGCCGCGTGGCGCACGAAGTTCGCGTGTTTCCGCTGCTCGCGCTCGGCGGGCAACCGTCGCCCTTTGTTACGGGCTGCGCCGAACGGCTTCGTGCTTCCGGCTTCGATGTGTCAATCGAACGGGTGCCGTACGAGTTTCAGCGAGGCGGAAACGAGATGATGCGCATTCGGAGGTAGCGGGTCTGGGCGCACGTCGCAGCAGGTCTTATCAGGATGGTCCAAAACGAAGCCTGATGACATCCGCTCGATACTGGAAGATTCGTCGCAGCATCGGCGCGATGATCAGCCGATTGGCGATGCGACCGAAAGGACCGAAGGGCGGCGCATAACAGACGCGATCGTCCATCTGCGTCGTCGACCCGAGATCGCGAAAGACATGCTCGTGCCACCAGGCACGATACGGCCCCTTCTCCTGGAGATCGACGAAGCGCGCGCCTGGTCTCCAGGTGACGATGCGCGTACGCCACTTGATCGGCAATCCACCCACCAGGACGCGGTAATCGATGATGGTGTCTTCAGCAATTCGAGGCGGTGCCCCTGTAATACTGAAGCCCATCGCGGAGGGTGTCATCAGTCCCAGGTTTTCGGCTTTCGAGAAGAACTCGAAGGTCTTCTCGATTGGCGCGTTCACCATCGTCGTCGTGCGCAGTTCGTAGATGGGCCTGCGTTCGTCGAGGTACCGGCGGCCCGTCTGGCTGCCGAGCGCATCGATTGAATCGCGCAGTCGAGTCAGAGCCACGTCTGCCCCGCCCACGATGTCCGCAAGTGTCACGGCGAGAGTCGGGAAG
>JBEBGB010001195.1:0-1304 GCA_040081675.1 Vicinamibacterales bacterium | reverse complement strand
AGGAAGTCGAGCGCGCCGCTGACGAGATCGTCGGCTTCGCGGCGGACCTGATCCGCATTCCCACCGTCAACCCTCCTGGTGAATTCTACGAGGACTGCGCGCGGTTCATCGGCACGCACCTCGAACAGTTCGGGCACGAGGTCGAGTACTTCGCAGCCGAGGGACGGCCAGAGCACACCACACGGCATCCCCGCGTGAACGTCGTCGGCACGCGGCGCGGTTCGAGAGCGAGGCCCACCGTACACCTCAATGGCCATTTCGACGTCGTGCCGGCAGGCGACGGATGGACCTTGGATCCGTTTGGCGGGATCGTGCGCGACGGCAAGGTGTACGGTCGCGGGTCGTGCGACATGAAGGCCGGGATCGCCGCGGCTGTGTACGCAGTCGAGGCCATTCGGCGAGCCGGTGTCGTGCTGCCGGGCACAGTGGAAGTGAGCGGTACGGTCGACGAAGAGAGCGGCGGCTTCGCCGGTGTCGCCTGGCTCGCGCAGCACGGGCGGCTGTCGACCGCGCGCACCGACTTCTGCATCATCCCCGAACCGCTCAACGTGGACCGCATCTGTATCGGGCACCGTGGCGTGTACTGGTTCGAGGTGACGGCGCACGGGCAGATGGGGCACGGCAGCATGCCGTTCCTGGGCGTGAGCGCCATCGACGGCATGAGTCGGCTGCTGCAATTGGTCCGCGAAGACTTGCTGCCGCAACTCGCCTCCCGTCGCACTGCCATGCCTGTCGTACCTGAAGGCGCGAGGGCGGCGACGTTGAACATCAACGGCATCGTGGGCGGTCAGGCCGTGGACGGTATACAGACGCCGTGCGTCGCTGACTTGTGCCGCGCCGTATTCGATCGGCGCTTCCTGATCGAGGAAGGCTTCGAGCAGACAAAACGCGAGGTGGACGCGTTGCTCGAATCGGTGCGCGTGCTGGAGCCGCGTGTTCAGTTTGCGCTGCGCGATCTCATGGTGGTGCATCCGACGCGCACCCCCGACGACTCGCCTGTGATTGGCGCGCTCGAGCATGCGATCGACCGTGTGCTTGGCCGCCGCGCAGAGCTCATTGCCAGTCCGGGCACCTACGACCACAAGCACGTGGCCCGCATTGCGGGCGTTCCGCACTGCGTCGCGTATGGACCGGGCGAACTCGTGCAGGCCCACCAGCCGGATGAGTTCACGCGCGTAGACGACATCGTGAACGCGACCAAGGTGCTTGCGATGTCGGTCATGGAACTGACTGGAGCGTAGCGGGTCGGGCAATGAAGATGAAAACACACACTATCCGAGTTGCGATCCTCTGTTTGTCATTGA
>JBEBGB010000358.1:0-5387 GCA_040081675.1 Vicinamibacterales bacterium | reverse complement strand
CATCAATTGGTACGGCATCACCGACCTGAATGACATGCTGGCTGGCCCGAACGCCCGTGCGTACGCGGTGCAGTGGCTCGGCTCAGCCGCCAACCGCGATGCCGTGGCGAAGAGCGTCTCTCCTCTAACTTACGTGCGAGCCGGTCTCCCGCCGATTCTGAGCATTCAGGGTGATGCCGATCCCATCGTGCCCTACTCGCAGAACGTGCGGTTGAACGACGCGCTCAAGAAGGTGGGGGCGTCATCCGAGTTGTTCGCCATTCCGGGCGGTGGCCACGGCAACTTCAAGCCGGACGAGCGGACGAAGGCGTACACGAAGATTCGTGAGTTCCTCAAGGCGAACGGCCTCAACTGACCCTTGACCGCACCCCGGCCCGACGTCCCGCTCTCTGCCAGTGGGGGCGGGAACGTCCCGCCTCGCCAGTGGGGGGCGGGAACGGCCCGCCTCCGACGCTCGGCCTCTGGCAGCCCGACGCGCCGGCGGTCGGAATGCAACCATCTGTCGAAGCGTGTAACCCATTGCATTTGAGAGCCTTACATCTTCCTGCTCCGGCTCGCCCCTGACCTCTTCTTCGCGGTAGCGCTCGGCCCTTCCTGCAACCGCTTATCAATTCAACGCTTCCGGTCGATAAGAGTAATGAGCGATGACGCATCGCTTGGGTCCTCAGCCTCCTCGGCGTGGGGCTCTGGTCGATCGCGCGCCGCGCGCGCTGGAGTTGACGGCATGTTGAACATCATCGTGTGGCTTGGCGCTTCATACGTGAGCGCCTTTGTCGTGCTCGGGGCGGCGGTTGCGATGCTGTCGCTGACGACTGAAAAGACCGAGCGACTGCTCGACGAGGAAGTGCGTCGCTGATTAGACGGTGACAGCCTGAGCGCGCAGTGCGAGCCCGGTCGCCACCGACGTCAGTTCCTGACCGCCGGTGATGGCAGACGAGGGGAACTTGCGCGCAAAGATATCGCGGACGGCCGGCACGAACGACGAGCCTCCCGTGAGGAACACCGTATTGATGCCCTCCGGACCAACGCCGCTTCGCTCCAACAGGTGATCGAGGCACTTCTCAATCACTTCGAGATCACGGCGCAGCCACTGTTCGAACTGCTGACGGGTCGCGTGCCAGCGCACCTCGAGCCGTTCGAGATCGAACCGTAGTTCGGCCTCGAGGGACGACGAGAGCGCGACCTTCGTTGTGTTCACGCGCTCGTGCAACTCGTACCCCAGATCCTCTTCGACCAGGTGCAGCAGCGCGGCCACGGCCACGCGGGCCGTGGACGTGCGCTGAATACGACGCAGCATCTCCAGCGTTTCGCCGGTCTTCAGAAACGACAGGTGATGCCAGCGTTCGAGCTTGCTGTACACCCACTCCGGCATTGGGAGCACGTTGTGTGGCGGCGAGATGAACTCCGAGCCTCTTCCAAGTTGCGGTGCTACCGCATGGCGGACGATGGCGCGGTCGAAGGCGTCGCCTGCGATGGCCACACCGTCGTTGCCGAGAATGGCGACGCCGGCGCCACGCGTCGCTGACGTAGGCTCGAGCGCCAGAATCGAGAAGTCGCTGGTGCCGCCGCCGAAGTCGCCAATCAGCACGGTGGCAGGTTCGGTCAGCCTCTGCTGGTACGCATAGGCTGCCGCGACCGGCTCGTATTCGAACACCGGATCGTGCACACCCGCAAGCGCAAGCGCTTCGCGCATTCGCGCGAGAGCGAGCGCGTCGTGCTCCTCGCTCCGCGCCACGGTGAAGTGCACCGGCCGACCAACAACCACGCGCGTCGGCAGAGGGCCGAGCGTCGCCTCCGCCGATTTCAGCAGACGCTGGAGGATGAGCGCGATGAGTTGCGGTAGCGTGCGACGGCTTCCGCCGATGGATGTTCCTGTGAAGCCTGCGTCACCGAGGTACGCCTTGAGCGACTGCAAGAATCGCCCTTTGTGAGTCGCCCGGCGATAATGCTCGACGGCTCGCGGTCCGGCGAACACCGAGTCTGCGCCCTTCCGGGGCTTCGGATCGAAGTACAGAATCGACCGGAATGTGTCTGCGGTGTCGCCCTGCCCGGTGTCGAACCGCGCCAGTCGCGGAGCTCCGCCCGCCTCGACCAGCGCCACCGCGCTGTTCGTCGTCCCGAAGTCGAGTCCGAAGGCGTTGGGCAAACAACAATCATAACAACGGGCAGGCGAACTGTAACTCGAGGCCGGGAGGGCCGGGAGGGTCAGGACGGCGGCTTCCTGCTGGCCGAAAATCTCTACCACGGTGGGCACGGAGTTCAACAGGAGGTCACGGTTCTCATTCAAGAAAGGCCGTGCTCCCCGTTCGTTGTCCGTGCGCTCCGTGTTGGTGCCTTTTTCTGTCCGGCTGGCCCATCGCCTATCGCCCATCGCCTATCGCCTAATCAGGGTCCACCCCATATAATCCGCGCCATATGCGAAGGAGTGCTGCGATGCCGAGTCTCTTGAACCGTATGGGGCGGGTTGTGTTGCTGGCGCTGACAACCACGCTGTGCGCGACGTTCGCCGCGGCGGAGGTGACCCGAGTTCAGATTCGCACCCGCGCCGATGCCCTGGGCGGCCGCGCGTTCGGTGATGCGGGTGCCTACGAGGTCTTGTCGGGCACCATCGAGTTTGCCGTAGACCCGGCTAATCCCCACAACCGTGTGGTCGTGGACCTCGACAAGGCGGCGCGCAACGCGCAGGGCAAGGTCGAATTTTCATCCGACATCTACGTGCTCCGGCCGAAGGATCCCGCGAAGGGAAACGGCGTGCTGTTGTTCGATGTCGTGAACCGCGGGAACAAGAGCCTGCTGCAGGTGTTCAGTCGCGCGAAACGCGGCACGGACTTCAAGGCGGAATCAGAGTTCGGCGATGCATACCTCTTGAAGCAGGGATACACGCTGGTCTTCGTCGGCTGGCAATTCGACATCGCACCCGGCAAAGACCTCGTCGGCTTCTCGGCGCCAGTGGCAACAGAGAACGGAGTGCCAATCAAGGGATGGGTTCGGATGCCGTTCCTTTCGGACAAGGCCGCCACGTCCGTGCAATACGCAGCGGGTTACAACACCGCGATGTATTTGCCGGTCAATGTCCAGGACCCGAGCTACCGACTGACGGTTCGTGAGGGCACGTTCGCGTCCCCGCGATTGATTCCCCGCGACCAGTGGCAGTTCGCCCGCACGGAGGGGTCCAGCACGACGCCCGATCCGTCCTCGGTGACACTCAAAGGCGGCTTCAAGGCGGGGCTCACGTACGAGCTCGCCTACGAAACGCAGAACCCGCCCGTGGCCGGCCTGGGCATGGCGGCGATTCGCGACGCGGCATCGTCGTTCCGGTACGGCGCCAATCAAGTTGCGAGTGGAAAGCTGGCCTACTTGTATGGTGCGTCGCAGACCGGGCGAGTCATTCGTCAGATGATCCACGAGGGCTTCACGATCGACGAACAGGGCCGCAAGACTTTCGATGCGGCGTTCATCCAGACAGGTGCGGTGGGCTTCGGCAGCTTCAACGAACGATTCGCGCAGCCGAATGAACTCGGCCCGTTCACGCAGACGAAGTTCCCGTTCCTCTACAAGACAACAACCGATCCCATCACTGGACGGGAAGACGGCCTGGGACGCCTCATTCCAACAGGCATGGAGCCCAAGCTGTTCATGGTCGACTCATCGTCTGAATACTGGGACCGCGGGCGCGTCGCGGCCATGCGTCACACGGCGATGGATGGCTCGGAGGACCTCGAGGATGCGCCAAATGTTCGATCGTTTCAGCTGGCGGGGACCAAACACGGCGCCGGCTCGTTCCCAGCCAACGATAACGGTGGACAGTTCAAAGAGAACACGAACGACTATCGATGGGCACAGCGAGGCCTGCTCGCGGCACTCGACGCGTGGACTCGAAACGGCGTCGAACCGCCGGCAAGCACCCATCCCCGGTTGAAAGACGGGACGCTCGTCGCACACAAGGACTTGAAGTTTCCAGCGCTCCCAGGTGTGCAGCAACCCACGTTCGTCCCGGGTGGGTTCCGAGCAGACGTCCCATCGCCATACTCCGCGATGCCGTTCCTGTTGCCCGGCGTCGATGCCGACGGCAACGAAGTGTCGGGCATTCGATTGCCGATCGTTTCGGTGCCCCTGGCGACGCTCACCGGATGGCAGTTCCGCAGCCCTCAGGTTGGCGCGCCGTCGACCTTGATTGCCATGGCTGGTGCTTACATCGAGTTCCCCAAGACCAAGGCAGACCGAGAGAGAACGAAGGATCCGCGCCTGTCGATCATCGAACGCTATGGCACGCGTGCGGAGTATGTGAAGCGCGTGCGAGAAGCGGCGACCAAGCTGGCAACTGACAGGTTCATCCTGCGAGAGGACATCGGTCCAATTACCGACGAACTCGCCGGGCAGTGGGACGTAGTCATGGGTGCTGCGTCGACCTCGAAGACAGGTTCGCGCTAAGGTTCGACACGTCAGGTGCCGGGCTGCAGAAGCTCGGCGTCAGGCGGACTGCGCATCTCATCGACGGGCAGTTCAACGACGGCGGTCGTTCGAACGAATCCCGCGTAAGCCAGCTGTGTCTGAAGCGCGACGATCTCGCTTCCCCAGAACGCCAGCTTCACGAAGACTCGGCTGGCGATGTAGAGCTGAGAGACGAGGAAGCCAACCCACATGCTCGCGCCGGCACCGCCCGCACCCGGTGCCACCAGCCAGTAGAGACCGATGACGCCGCCGAGCACCAGGACGTTCATGGCATAGGCGCCGATAGCCAGCCGCGGGTTGGCGAGCACGAAGTGCGCCCCGGCAACGATCGAGGACAGCACACTGCGACGGTCCTCGACGACGAGCCTCACCTTCGCAAAGTCGAACAGGACGTTGCACGCTGCCAAGAGCAGGAAAAAGACTGCATAGAGGGCCAGGCGAATGAAGAACGCCGTGCGTTCGACCGTCAGGTCTTTCGTGACGGCCTCGAACACATTGCCAAACAGCCACTGGTGAAACGAGCCCACGAGCGTTGCGTACAGGAACAGCGCCACCACGTTGATCCTGAGCATTCGACCGAGAAAGGCGCCGCAGCACGCCGCGAACCCGCCGACACCAAGGCGACGATCGACGGCAAGCGTGCAGATACAACCGGACGACAGGAACCACGTCAGCACCACGAAAATCACACCGGCTGTGAGGGCCACGACGGGACGCTGCGTTACGTCCGCGAGGGCACTGGTGTTGTCCATCACCACCGCGAAACCGATGACGTCCGGTCGCAGCGAGCGGCCGAGCGGGTCGGCCTGCGCGCGGAACTCTTGCAGCCAATCGAAGTTCACGTCGTCGGCGGCGGAGTCCGCTTCGAGGCTCGCCCCGAGGTGCGTCTTCACTGCGTTGTGAAGCGCGATGGCGGGCGGAATGGTCACAGCCAG
>JBEBGB010000357.1:0-5393 GCA_040081675.1 Vicinamibacterales bacterium | reverse complement strand
CGCGGTTGGTCGGTGAGCAACCCGCGCCGGAACTCGTACGGGTCTTTGCCCGCTGCGTGCGCCAGTTCGTCGACGAACGACTCCTTGAAGAACCCGTGCTGAGAGTTCATCACTGATCGCCATTGCCCGAGTCGAATCGGGTGATCGGCCTTCTTCGCGGTGGCCTTCTGCTCAGCGATGGCGTACGGCATGAACACCGCCTCACCGTCGCCGCCGCCTGCATAGTGCGACGAGGCGGCAATCGGCACACCGGCGGCGTCGAGTGCGCCAGCATGACGCGACAGAGCCGCAGGTCGGTAGTAGTCGTGCTGAAGGTCGTTCTCGCGCGTCCAGATGGTCTTCACCGGAGTCGGCGACATGTCCTTCGCGATGCGCACCGCGAGATCCACGTAGTCGAAATTGAAAGGCAGCCGACGTCCGAATCCGCCGCCCAACATGAAGTTCGTGAGTCGCACCCGATCGACGTCGAGGCCAACGGCCTTGGCTGCGACAGAACGAGCATTGAGCGGATCCTGAACGCCGGTCCACACGTCGACGCCCGAGTCGCTCACGCGCGCCGTGCACACCATGGGCTCCATCGTGGCGTGGGCGAGGAACGGCGCACGGTAGTCGGCGGTGACCACCTTGGCCGCACCGGCAGGCATGGACGGAGGTTCACCGAGCGCCTTGTCGAACGCCGCGAAGATGGAGTCGGTCGACACGTCGCCGTGACCGGCGTCGTCGAACTGCGGTTTGAGCGCGGCGAGCGCGCGTCGTGCACGCCAGAAACTGTCGGCAACAACGGCGACCGCCGACTCCAGCTTGACGACGCGCTTGACGCCCGGCATCGACTCGGCCGGGGCGGTGTCCACCGACTGGAGCTTGCCGCCGAGGACAGGCGCCATTTCAAGTGCGGCGTACAGCATCCCGGGCAGAGCGAAGTCGATCGCGTACTGCGCCGTGCCGTTCACCTTGGAAGGAATGTCGAACCGTTGCGGGGACGTTCGTCGAATGGTGAACGCATCGGGATTCTTCAGCGCCGGACTCGTCGGCACCGAGAGCGCGGCTGCGTCATGTGCGAGCTCGCCGTAGCTGGCGCTGCGGCCAGACGCCGTATGCGAGACACGCGATCCCCTGGCCGTCAGTTCAGACGCGTTGACGCCAAACTTCTTCGCTGCGGCTCCGACGAGCATCTCCTTGGCGGCCGCACCGGCCACACGCATGCCGTACTCGCCGGTGCTGCGAACCGCGGTGGAACCGCCCGTCACCTGGAAGCCGAACCACTCGGCGATCTTGTATGTACCGTAATCGACCCCACGTGCCATCACCGCCGGGATGTAGTTGCCGCCGAATGCGCGGATGACGTACCCGTTTGCGTACTCGTCAAGCGCCGGCGCTTCCTTGACCCTGACCAGTGACCAGTCGGCTTCGAGTTCCTCGGCAGCCATCATCGCAAGGGCCGTCGGTGTGCCCTGACCCATCTCACAGTGTGGGATGAGAATCGTGACGAGGTTGTCGGGTGTGACCGTGATCCACGTGGTGAGCTGGCCGTTGTCAGGAGCATTCGCCGAGACGAGAGAGTGGCGGCCAGGCGCAAACGTGAACCCTGCGGTTCCCAGCAGGAAACCGCCACCGGCGATCGTCCCGGCGCCGATGAACGTGCGTCGAGTCCAACGATTCATACCGCCGCCCCCTCTTGCTTCGAGAGTTCGCGGATGGCTTGACGCACCCTGACGAAGGTGCCGCACCGGCAGATGTTCGTGACGGCCGCATCGATCTCGTCGTCGCCTGGTTGCGGGGTCTGCGCCAGGAAGCCGGCGACTGCCATGATGAGTCCTGACTGGCAGTAGCCGCACTGCGGCACTTGATGCGCAACCCACGCCTGCTGCACGCGGTGAAGCGTGCCGTTCTCGGCGAGGCCCTCTATCGTCGTCACCCTCTTGCCGTCTGCCGCGGAGCTGGGCAATGTGCACGAGCGTACGGCGCGGCCGTCCAGATGGACCGTGCAGGCTCCGCACGCGGCGATTCCACAACCGAACTTCGTGCCGGTGAGACCGAGCGTCTCTCTGAGCGCCCAGAGCAGCGGCATGTCCGGTTCGACGTCCAGCGAGTGCTCGGTGCCGTTGACGGTGAGTGTGATGGCCATAGAGTCCAGTCCTCGGTCCGCAAGTGTGCCCTACGTGTCAGCAACACGCAACCGCCGAAGGCGCCGGGTTTCACCGTCCTCACCCCGCCGCAACCGAGCCGACTCACGATAGGATCAAGAACCTCTGAACGATCCCATGAAACGAACTGTCATTTCGCTTCTGCTGCTGACTGGCATTCTCGGGTCGCCCACGACCGCATGGGCGACGTGGACACGAATTTCTTCACAGCACTTCGTCTTCGTCGGGGACGCGTCGGAACGCGAGATTCGCGACATCGCGCTACGACTCGAGCAGTTCCGCGAGGTCGTTGGCCGCGTGTTGGCGGACGATGTGAACAGCACGCCGGTGCGCACGGTCGTTGTCGTCTTTCAGAACGACAAGTCGTTCACGCCGTTCAAACCCGAGTTCCAGGGCCGACCCGTAGCCGTAGCCGGTTATTTCGTCGGCATGGAGGACGCCAACTACATTGCCGTGAACGCCGAGCAGGATTCGGACGCCTACGGCGTGATTTTTCATGAGTACGCACACTTCCTGACTGCCAATGCCGTTGGCGCGACGCCTGTGTGGGCGAGCGAAGGACTCGCCGGGCTGTACGAGACGTTCGAGGCGGTCAGCGGTGGTAAGACCGCCTTCATCGGCAAACCCAGCCGCCAGAATCTGCAGCTGCTTCAGACGTCTGGGCCACTGATGCCCGTCGCGACCTTGATCGCCGTCCAGCATGATTCGCCGCTCTACAAGGAAGGCGACCGTCGTGGCCTGTTCTATGCGCAGTCGTGGGCGCTCGTGCACTACCTCACGTTCGGCAATACCGCCCGAGCGGGACAGCTGAAGGCCTACCTCACGTCGATCGGCCAAGGTGTTCCAGCAGCCGACGCGTTCCGCACGGCGTTTGGCGCAGATACGTCGGCGCTCGATCGCGAGCTGCAGCGCTACGTGCGCGCGTTCTCGTTCGCTGCGCTCCGCTTCGACTTCGACGACAAGATCGCGAACGCAGGCACATCGTCCGCCGAAGTACTGCAGGACCCGGATGCCGCAGGGTATCTCGGTGACTTGCTGGCCCGCCTCAATCGCACGGACGCTGCGCGGGCGTATCTAGGTCAGACCATCGAGGCGAATCCCGATGCAGCGCGGGCGATGGCATCGCTCGGATTGCTGGAACTACGCGCATCGAACGACGATCGGGCGTTCCCGCTGCTCGAGCGAGCGGCTGCGCTCGCGCAGGGCGACGCTGCGATCCAGGGTGCCTATGGTCGCGCGCTCACGCGACGTGCCGATCGCGGCCACGCAGACGAAGACGCGCTCTACGCACAGGCTCGAACGGTGTTGGCGCGTGCGCTGGAGCTGGAACCAGACAATGCGGCGGCCATGGTGACGCTGGCAGAAGCGCAGATGGGGAGTGGGCTTGACCCTGGCCTGGCTGTGAGGCTGATGCGTGCCGCGGTGAAAGCCGCGCCAGGGCGGGAAGAGTACCGATTGATGCTCGCACAGGCCCTCGCGGTCGCTGGCGACTATCAAGGTGCGTCCACCTACTTCGGCCTGCTCATAGCCCGGGGCAGCCGGCCTGAGATTCGGGACGCTGCCCGCCAGGCGCTTGCACGCGTGGCCGATGCTCGGAATGCGGCGTTGCGATTGGCGACGGCACCAGATGACGTGCCGGCGTCCGACGCAGCGGCCTCTGTCGCCGCGGTGCAGCCTTCGGCGCCAACGAGCGTGAGCCCGTCAGGAGGTCCGCCAGGCCCGGCACGAGAGACGATGGCGCAAGGTGCCTATGTGCCGTCCCTTCGCACGGTCAAGACGGGAGAGACGCGAGTGTTGGGCACGTTCTCCGCTGTCGAATGCAGACGGGGCGCCGTTATTCTTCTGGTGGACACCGCGGGCGGACCTGTCCGAATGGCCGCGCCGTCGTTCAGCGACATCGAGCTGCTCACCTATCGTCCGGATTCTCCAAGTGGAGTGGCCTGCGGTTCGCAGCGCCAGGCCTACCGTGTCTTGGCGACGTTCAGAATCGACACGCCCGCGCTCGCGGCCGCCGGCACGCCGAATCGTGCCGTGGCCATCGAGCTCCTCCCCGATGGCTTCTCAGTGAAGTGAACTTCGAAGTTGGTGAGTTCGTGAGTTGGTGAGGTGGTGAGTAATCCGAGCCTCGATGCACTGCGGCGGTTCGCCGTCGGGCGCAGCCTCTTCCAGGCAGTCGATCTCCACGACGCGATCCAGCGGTTCGGTTTTCTGCAGGCCGATCCGATTCGGGCTCCGGCGCGCGCGCAGGATCTCACCCTGCGCCACCGAGTGACCGGATACCTCGCAGGCGATCTCGAACGGCGCTACGCGACGCTGCCGATCGAGGAAGCGTTTTTCGTCAACTATGGCTTCGTCACCCGACGCCTGCACGCGCTGATGCACCCACGTGGCCGCATCACCTCGTGGGCGACGCGGCGCCGTGCTCAGGCTGAAGCGATCCTCGCCTATGTGCGGGAGCGCGGCTCCGTGCATCCGCGGGAGGTTGACGCTCACTTCGCGCACGGCCGTGTGACCAACTACTGGGGCGGTTCTTCGAATGCGTCGACACACATGCTCGACCAGCTGCACTACCTTGGACTGCTCAGGGTCGCGCGGCGAGATGCAGGCATTCGGGTGTACGGTGCGCGGGAACCAGAAGACGCCACACTGGTCCGACTTCCCACATCGGAGATCGACGCCCGGCTGGACGCGCTGGTCGGCGTCATTGTGGCCAAGTACGCACCGTTGCCATGGGCAAGCCTCACGCCGTTGATACGTCGCTTACGGTACGCGGTGCCTCAGTGGCAGGCACGGATCCCGCGCGCGCTCGAGCGCGCCGTGGCGACGCTTGTACATGCGCGTGTTGACGGCGTCGCCTGGTGCTGGCCTGCAGACGCCACGATCGCCGTCGAGATCCGAGATGAGGTTCGTCTGCTGGCGCCCTTCGATCCCATCGTCTGGGATCGCCGCCGGTTCGAGCTGTTGTGGGGCTGGGCGTACCGCTTCGAGGCGTACACGCCCCTGGCAAAACGACAGCTTGGCTACTATGCGTTGCCGCTGCTGTGGAGAGACCGCGTCATTGGATGGGGCAATGCGATCGTGACGGCCGGTGTCCTGCGCGTCGAGATCGGGTACGTGTCAGGCAAGCGGCCGAGGGATCGGGGCTTCACCCGCGAACTCGAAATAGAGCTCGATCGGCTGCGCGCGTTTCTGGATGTGACCAACACAAACGCAAAACGCCGGACCTTGGAGGGCCCGGCGCTTCGCAAC
>JBEBGB010000036.1:0-19197 GCA_040081675.1 Vicinamibacterales bacterium | reverse complement strand
GAGCACCGACGACAAAGGAGGCAGCAACAAGACTGGCGACGACAAGAGCGGCAGCGGGAAGAGCGGCAGCAGCGGGAAAGGCAAGTAGCGACGTGTCCGACGGATCGTCGGTCCGCGCGACTCAGCGCGCGACCGACGCGGCGCGCAGCGGAGCCAGCACCTGCAGCTCGATCAGTTCGAACAGCTGCCTGCGATAGCCAAACCGGTCGTCATTCACGGCCGTAGACGACGTGGCCACGACGACGAGGTCGAGATCGCGGAAGACCATGATGTACTGCCCGCCGAAGCCCCAGGCAAAGCACGCCGAGCCGCCCTGAAACTCCTGCATCCACCAGCCGTACCCGTATTTCCGGTCGCCGTCGAAGACCGACTCGGTCCGCGGCACGCACGACGTGTCGACCCACGCGGCCGGCACCACCTGCTTCCCGTTCACCAATCCGCGATGCAGATAGAGCTCGCCGACCGACACCATCTGCATCGGCGTGAACAGCATTTCATTGCCGCCGAAGTAGATCCCCTGGCTGTCGGTGGGCCAGCGCGCCAGCGTGAAGCCAAGCGGCCTGGCAAGCGCGTCGTTCGCGAACTGCCAGGTGCTGACACCTGTGACTTTCGTGAGGATGCCCGACAGGATGTGGCTGCTGCCGGTGCTGTACTGCATGGCGTCGCCGGGGCTGGCCACCATCGGTCTGGTCAAAGCGAAGCGCACCCAGTTCGGACTCTGCACCCAGCGGCCATAGTTGCGTCCGCTCGTCGACTCGAGCCCCGACCTCATCGTCAGCAGGTCCTCGATGGTGATGCGTTGCTTGCGCGGGTCCTTGTCCTGGCGCAGTTCCGGATACCAGGACACGATCGGTTCGCGCAGACCCTTGATGAGTCCTCGATCGATGGCGACGCCAACGAGTGTGGAGATGAGACTCTTGCTGGCGGACTTGATGTTGGCGAGGTTCGTCGGACGCACGCCTCTCGCGTAGTACGCGGAGACGATCTGTCCGCGATGCGACACGAGCAGGCTGCGCAGCTGCGGCAGCCGTGTCGCCGACGCCGTCAACTCCGAACTGCCGGCGGCCTGTCCCTGCGATGCTCGAGGGGTCGCCAGCACGAGCAGACAGACAAGCGGGATCAGGAAGGCGAGTTCACGCCGCATAGTCGTGGCGGTCATTCTGGCTCAGCAATCAGACGGTGTCGACCCACGATGCAGAACTTGTAGTTCACACCGCAACGCAACAGACGAGCTTGGCCGGCGAATCACAGCTTTGAGTTCGTGAGCGCAGGCGACGCCCCTATAATCCCCGGGTGCGCCGTTACCCACACCTCTGTGCCCACGCGTTGCTCGGAGCGATCGTATTGGTCGCCAGCGCATGCGGACCGACCCTGCAGGGCGACGCCATCCTTGATGGCGACATTCCCCTTCCACGAGAAGTGTGGACGCTCACCTCGCGCGTTACGCCGGGCGCGACGCTGTCGTCGCTGCTCCATGCCGAGGAAGTGGCCGAGGGCGAGATTGCGGAACTCATCACCCGCGCCGCGAGCGTGTTTGACGTGCGTCGACTTCGTACGGATCGACCGTACCGCATCATTCGTGCGCTGAACGGCGCCCTGCGAGGGTTCGAGTACGAGATCGACGCCGACCGCGTCCTGCGGCTCAGTCGAACCGACGCGGACACACCGTTCGTCGCGGCGATCGACGACATCAACAAGCGGACCAGGCCCGAGGTGGTCGCCGGAGCGATCGATCGAGACGCGCCGTCGCTGTTCGAATCGATGTCGCGAGCGGGTGAGCAGGTTGATCTCTCGCTGTCGCTGGCGGAGGTGCTCTCGAGCGAAGTGGACTTCAACACTGAACTGCAACCGGGCGACAGCTATCGACTGCTGGTCAACAAGCACTTCAGGCCCGCCGACATCGTCGAAGGGCGCAGCGCCGACACCTTCTCGGGCTACGGTGCCATTCAGGCCGTCATCTTCGAGAACGCCGGGAGGCCCATTCGAGCCGTCCGTTTTACGCCGCACGACGGCAAGCCTGGCTACTTCGACTGGAGTGGCCGCTCACTTCGGCGGTTCTTCCTCAAGTCGCCGCTCAAGTTCGATCCGGTCGTCACCTCCCGTTTCTCGCTGAGTCGTTTGCATCCGGTGCTCGGTCTGGAGCGGGCGCATCTTGGTGTCGACTATCGGGCGCCGATTGGTGCACCGGTCGTTGCTGTCGCGGACGGCGTGGTCCTGTCTTCCGGCATGAGCGGCGGCGCGGGACGGATGGTTCACCTGCGACACGCGAACGGCTACGAGACGGAATACCTTCACCTCTCAGCGCTCGACGTCCGGGCCGGAGCGCGGGTACGGCAGGGCGAGATCATCGGGCGGGTCGGTGCCAGCGGACTCGCCACGGGGCCTCATCTTGATTACCGTGTTCGCGTCAACGGCGCGTTTGTGAATCCAACCGCCGTGCATCAATCGATGCCTCCCGGCGATCCCGTCGACGCAGCCGACATGCCGGCATTCGAGCGAATACGCGACAGCCTGTCCGATGCGCTTGGCACACACGGGGCGTCGGCTAACGCGCAGTCAACCGATAGCGACTAGCGCGCTTCTCGAATCGATGTGGCGCGCGGTTTCACGTCTTGGACGCTCCGAGCCCAGAACTCAGTCCCATGATGGTCTGATGGCGTGTACGCCAGTGACGCGCAACGTCGGCTGGTGTGGCCAGCCAGACGTCGCGGCGAGCCGCCAGCGTTTCGAACAGACCTCGATACAACGCGGCCCATCCCGGAAAGAGCCCATCATCGTAGACGTACTCATGGACGTCGACGAGCAGGCATCCTCCCTGGGCGACCACGGTGTCAACGAGCATGTTGAGCAATGCCTGCGGCTCTCCAGGTGGATTGAAGCGCGCGCGGCTGAAGAGCTGATCGTCCATCCAACCGGTTGGCAGCTGTAGTGTCGTGAGATCGCGACCGAGAGTTGGGTCGAATGGAAAAAACGGCCAGGTCGACGCGCGGCGCCATCCCAGGTAGCGATCGAATGTCAGCGACGCGTCGTACGACAGGCCGGCTCGCTCGTGCTGCCGCAGCGTATCCATCGGGTCGGCCGGAAGCAGCCGCCAGTAGTGGTGCCGTCCTCCAATCACCTCGGTTCGCGCAGCGTCTTCGAGAGCGCGCTTCTCTCTGAGTACGCCGTCGGCTCGTTCGCAGGCTCTGTAACTGGGGTGTAGTCCGATCTCGAATCCCTCCTGCTTCAGTTCGTCGAAGAGTCGCCGAAAGCGTGGCCGTCGGATGTCGTACAACACGTCGGGGGCGACCAGGGCTCGTCGTGTCAGCGAGCCGCATTGCGCGGAGAAGTAGAAGGCCGACCGGAAACCCAGGGACGCTTCGAGCGCCGTCCAGGCGGCAAACTGCCAGTGATGGCGCTTCCCGAGGCCGACGTCGACAGCCTCCTTCCAGCGACGCGCCCCGCCGCGGCCGAGCACACGGAAGGGTTCCAGACATCGGACGACTTCGGGATAGTCGACGTCATGGCTTCCGGCGGCTGCTGCGCGCTTTCCGTCGGGCCAACGCGCGAGCGGCTCGATCTGAGTTCGGGTGGCGACGCGCTCGGCGAGGGTGGTTGCCAGGCGGGATGCCGTGCCTTCGACCAGCAACTGGCGCCGGTCGGATGGTGCGGACGAGAGATCGATGAACTGGTGTCCGGACAGGGGCCAGCGGCGTTCATCCTGACCCGTGAGCAACCAGAAGATATCGAAGATGATGTCCCGCCGGCACTCGTCTGTCGACGTCGAATGCACCCACATGCTGGAGTGCTTCCGGTCGCCGACAAACATGGGGCCGCGTGCATCCGAGGCGTCAAGCCGGTCGAATACGCAGACGTCCGGGCGCTCCCAGCGGGCGAGGTCGGCCGCGATGGTGACGCGGGCGCGCGACCGTGACCAGTCGAGCAGATAGGCGACGTCACAGGCAGTGTCCGGGTCCTGCACCTGCGTCCACGTCAGGCCTCCGCCTGTGAGCACGTAGCGCAGCGTCGAGTAGATCTGCGGACCGAAGCGCTCGACAAGAACGGGATCGACGAAGACAGAAACCGGTCTCACCGGCCGTCCTTGGATTCACTCAGCCGGTCCGCGATGCGCGCCGATAATTGGTCCTGCGAGGCGCCACTGGCGCCGACACGTGCCCCTGGATCCATGGAGGCCAGCATGGGCAGACGTGCACTCAGGAGTCGCGCGGCTCGCGCCCGATCGGCGCGACTCATCTTGCGATAGAGCGTGCCCCCGACGTTGTCGCCCGAGGGCAGAGTGCCGCGTTCGAGATCGCGCGTCGCATCAACGAGGAGCTCTATACAGTCGTCGTAGAGACGGACTTCGAGTGAACGGAGCGTCTCATCTCCTCGCCAGCGATACGGTCGCTGTCTGATGATGCGGCCCGTGTCCACCCCCGCATCAACCCAGTGCAGGGAACTGCCAACGAAAGCGAAGCGTTCCGCCAGAATCGTCCACGCCGCGCAGTCAATGCCTTTGAAGTCCGGCAGCCAGCCAGGGTGGGCGTTGAGCGTCCCGAGCTTCGGTGCGTCCAGGAGCGACTGAGGCACGATGCCTGACTGACCCAGGAGCAGTACGTCGATGTCGTGACGCCGCAGTTGGTCGGCCGCGGCGGGAGTGCTGACCGCGGACACGCGAACGACCGCGTCCGCCACCTTGTCGTACCCGGGCCATGATCCGCGCGGCGCACCGGACGGTCTTGTTGGTGACAGCGTCTCGTCCAATGCGTGCAACAACGAGTCGCGCCAGCCAATTCGACGCGCAACCGAGCGGAGCAGGGTCAGTTTTCTGGAGAGCGGATTGTCCAGCACGACGACCAGAGCGGGACGCTGCCCATGCGAGGCGAGCGACCAGAGGAGATGCTGCCCGTAACCACTGCCGGCCAGGGTCAGAACGCCGATTCTGTGACTCGCGGGCGTACCCGTCCCAGGCGCGGACTCTGGCATTGTCTACAGCATCGCACGTTCGCTCCGCCGGGACTGACGTACTGGGATCAGGCCAGATCGATCGGAGCGACAATCCTGTGCCTCTCGCACCATGTCGCCCGGAGCCGCCTACCGGCCAGTAAGATCGAGAGCTTCACAGGAGTTCTCCATGCTTCGACTGCTTGCGCGCGTGTTTGCCCTCTTCGCCATCAGCGCCCTCGCTGCCGCCGCCCAGGCGCAGGCCCCGCTCGCGGCGTCCGATCTCTACAAGCTGCGCTCGGTCGGCGACGTGACCTTCTCGCCAGACGCCGCCACGGCTGCGTACACCGTCAGCAGCAATCCAACCGAGGGACGGCCGTACTCGCAGCTCTGGATCATGGACGTGGCCAGCGGCCGCACGACGCGCGTGGGCGACGAGCAGAGCCGAGGGTCGTCGCCGGTGTGGTCACCCGACGGCACACGCATCGCCTTCCAGGGCCGCATCGGCAGCGGCGAGAGCGGCGTGATCGTCGTGCGCGCCAACGGTGCCGGTGCCGAGTTCATCGCGCCAAAGCAAGGCACCAACAGCGCGGCCATTACGATGGAGGGCGACGGCCTCGCCTGGTCACCCGATGGACGCCGACTCGCCATCGTGCACGCGACGCCCGGGCCCGAAACCGCCGAGGCCGACGGCGACCCACGGGTCATCACGCGTTATCTCTACAAACCCACCGCCTCGGAAGGCAACACCCGCTTCAACGACAACCGTCGTCTGCACATATTCATCGCCGACGTGGCCACGAAGCAGGTACGGCAGCTCACCGACGGCACCTTCTCGGAGCACTCGATCGACTGGTCGCCTGTGTCGGACGAGATCGTCTTCGTGTCGAACCGGGAGCCCGACCCCGACTTCGTCTTCAACAACGACCTCTTCGCTGTGAAGGTGTCGGACGGCTCCATCCGCCGCATCACCGCCACCGAGAACGCCGAGTATCGCCCGCGCTGGTCGCCCGAAGGCAGGACCATCGCCTATCAGGCCACACGCCGCGGCATCACCGACCTCGAGACGACGATGGAAGATACGCATGTGTGGGTGGTGAATGCGGACGGTACCGGCAGGCGTGAGATTGGCGCGTCTATCGACAACCGACAGGGTGGCCCCGAGTGGACGCGCGACGGTGCGTCCCTCTTCACCACGGTCCAGGAGCACGGGCACGTGCGCCTCTATCGCCTGAGTGTGAACGGCGGTCAGAGCTCGGTCGTCATCAACGATCCCGGCACCGTCGGCTCGTTCAGCCTCGGGCCGAGTGGTCAGGTTGCCTATGCGTTTTCGAGCCCATCGGATCTCGCCCAGTTGTACGTCCGAAGCCCGCAAGGAGCGCCGGCGTCGCGCGCGCTCACTGATCTGAACGCTGAGGCGCTGCGCGGGAAGGCCATCGCGCCGATGGAATCGTTCACGTTCGTCAGCAACGACTTGAAGCACGAGGTGGAGGCGTGGCTCGTGAGGCCGATTGGCCTGACCGCCACGTCCTCGCATCCGCTCATCGTCAACATTCACGGCGGTCCGCATGGCGTGCAGGGGCAGGCGTTCAATTTCCAGAACCAGGTCTATGCGGGACTTGGATGGGGCGTCCTCATGGTGAACTACCGTGGTTCGATCGGCTATGGGCAGGCCTGGTCGGATGGTGTGTTCCGCGATCAGAACGGCGACGAAGCACAGGATGTGCTGTACGGCGTCAACGCTGCCATTCGCCGCTACACGTGGATCGATCGCAACCGGCTTGGTGTGGAGGGCGGCAGCTACGGCGGGCAGCTCTCGGCGTGGCTCGTCACCGTCACGAACATCTTCAAGGCGGCCATTCCGCGCTGGCCGATCATCAATCTTGTCTCGTACAACTACATGACCTACTACCCGATGTACGAGGAGATGGAGTTCGGCGCGAAGGTCCACACGGCCGACTGGCTCGACCAGTTGTGGAGGCGATCCTCGCTCCGCTATGTCAACGGTGTGAAAACGCCCACGCTGCTCATGCATGGCGAGAACGACAACGACGTGCCGATCGCCGAGTCCGAGCAGTTCTACATGGGCCTCAAGGACGCGGGTGTGGAGACCGTGATGGTTCGATACCCCCGCGAGGGGCACGGGTTGCGCGAGCCGAAGCACACGGTGGACATGATCACGCGGTCGACGGCGTGGTACCAGAAGCACTTCCCGAAGTAACGCGCAGAGCCAGGCGAGGACGATCCCTGGGGGACCGGCGACCAACAATGTGAAGCCCGGCGCCCATGTTGCCGCTGCGGCCACGTAGAGGCTGAAGCCGTACTCGCAGGTACACAGGCAGAAGAATTTCCGCACGCCGCCCAACCGGTCTGGCTCAACTCTTGAAGAGATCGTGTCGATGGCAGATCGGGTCGTCCGTGTCGCCGCCGTCGGCGACCTCCACTGTACGAAGCATTCACAGGGGGTCCTTCAGCCGATGTTGGCCAAAGCTGCCGAGTCGGCGGAGGTGCTGCTGCTCGCCGGCGACCTGACCGACTACGGCACGCCTGATGAGGCCCGCGTCCTGGCCCGCGAGCTGACGCCGATGCGGATACCGACCGCCGCAGTGCTCGGTAACCACGACCTCGAGTCGTCGAAGGAAGGCGAGGTCCGCCAGATCCTCACCGATGCGGGTGTTGTCATCCTGGACGGCGATGCCGTCGAGCTCGCCGGCATCGGCATCGCGGGCGTGAAGGGCTTCTGCGGCGGCTTCGGCCATCGCGCGCTTGCAGCGTGGGGCGAGACCATCATCAAGCAGTTCGTGCACGAGGCGGTGAACGAGGCGCTGAAACTCGAGTCGGCGCTTGCGCGCCTGCGGACCACGGCGAGAATTGTCCTCCTGCACTACGCGCCGATCCTGCAAACCGTCGAGGGAGAACCGCTCGAGATCTATCCGTTCATCGGATCGAGTCGCCTCGAGGAGCCGATCGATCGGTTCTCGGTGTCACTGGTCGTCCACGGGCATGCCCATCGCGGCCAACTGGAAGGCGCGACCAAGGGGCACGTGCCGGTCTACAACGTGTCGATGCCGCTCTTGATGCGCGCCTTTCCGGACCGTCCGGCCTTCCGCGTGTTCGAGGTGACGGTGTGTACCGAAGGTGCCGGTAACCGGCCGTCAGACGCGTCGGCCGTGACGCCGCTCCATCGCGGTCGACGGGCGTCTGACGCGCTTACGGAGTGAGGACACATGGAAACGTCAACCGCACGAGCCGTTCACGATCCCGCTGCCGACTTCTATATCGACGCGTTGACGAAGCTGCAGGACTCGGGCATTCCGTTCCTCGTCGGCGGCGCGTTCGCCTTCTCGCACTATTCGCAGGTCCCGCGCGATACGAAGGACATCGACGTGTTCGTCAAGCCCGAGGACTGTCCGCGCGTCCTCGAATTCTTCGATCGTCTCGGCTACGAGACTTTCACGCCGTTCCCGCACTGGATCGGCAAGATCTCCCGCGGCGACCACTTCATGGACGTGATCTTCGGCTCGGGCAACGGCATCGCGCGCGTGGACGATCTCTGGTTCGATCACGCGCCGAAAGTGAACGTCCTCGGCGTCATCGTCCGGCTGTCGCCTGTCGAGGAGATGATCTGGTCGAAGGCGTTCATCCTCGAGCGAGAGCGGTATGACGGCGCCGATCTCGCCCACCTGCTGCGCGCCACCGGGCCATCACTGGACTGGCCGCGGCTGCTGATGCGATTCGGCGATCACTGGCGCGTGCTGCTCAGCCATCTGATCCTGTTCGGGTTCATCTATCCAGACAAGCGGCAGAACGTGCCTGCCTGGGTCATGGACGAACTCGTACGGCGTCTCAGCGTGAGCCGTCCAAACCTGCTCAACGACGTGTGTTACGGCACGCTGCTGTCGCGCGAGCAGTTCCTGCATGACATCACACATTTGAAGTACCGCGATGCCCGGCAGGAGCCGCACGGCGCGATGACCGAGGCGCAGATCCGGATCTGGACCGAGGCCATTCAGACGAAGGAGTGAGCGGGCGGCGGTCACTGCTCGCAGACCGGAAGGCCTTGTCCGGAAGAAAGTAGGGCGTAGAGATCCGGCAGCGCCGATTCGAGCCTTCGACCAGCACCTGGAAGAGCATGCGTGAAACGGTCGATCGATCGGACGGTGAGCTCTTGAGGGCGAAGGCGCTGACGCCGTCGGCCTTCTCCGGCGCCTTGTAGGCTTCCGGCCCGGTGAGTATCTCGCCGCAGCACTCCAGCCAGTTCTCGGCGGCAACTCCCTGAATCTGCGACACTACGGGACCCTCGACTCGAGCCATCATGTCGCGCCACATCGGCTTGCCTTTCGTCGGACCGGCCCACCAGTCGGCCACGCCTGCGCCGCCGATGTACGCGAGGCTCCCGTCGACGACCAGCAACTCGCGGTGCGTCCGGATGTTGATGCGACTCAGTCGATACCAGGTGATCGTCTGGTACGGCTCGACGCGGCAGCCGGCCGTGCGCAGCAGCCCGGCGGCGTGCCGGAACGCGCCGAAGCTGCCGATCGCATCCATCACGAGGCCTGATCCGCAGCGGACCGACGGCAAGTAATTGACTCGTGCCGGGAGTCAGGCGGTGCAACCAGAGGAGACACATGCGCGTCCGTTCCATTGGTTTAGCGATTGGCCTGTCGTTGCTGCTGGCGATGGCCGCGTGGCCCATCGTGCGCGCCCAATCACCCGGTGTGCCGGTGGTGCTGCTGTCCATCGATGGCCTCAAGCCGGACTACGTGCTCGAAGCCGACACGATCGGACTGAAGGTCCCCAACCTGCGTCGACTGGTCACCGACGGGGCCTTCGCCACCGGCGTGCGCGGAGTGACGCCGACGCTGACATACCCCAGTCACACGACGCTGGTGACCGGTGTCTCACCAGCGGAACACGGCATCCTGAGCAACTCACCGTTCGACCCTCTCGGCACCAACGACAACGGGTGGTACTGGTATGCCGAGGACATCACGGTGCCGACGCTGTGGGACGCGGCTGCGCAGGCCGGTCTGGTGACCGGCAATGTCGACTGGCCCGTCACGGTTGGCGCGCGCATTCGCTACAGCATCATCCAGTTCTGGCGCGCACCGATGGCGTTACCGCCTGGCGGCGACGAGGATCACAAACTGCTGCGAGCCCTGTCCACGCCGGGACTGCTCGATGAAGCGGAGGCGGTGCTGGGCACGTATCCGGCAGGCTACCGATACGGACCTGACGATGACGCAAAGCGCGCCAGATTCATGGCCTGGATGATCGAGAGCAAGCGGCCCGGGCTTCTCACGGGATACCTTGCGTCACTTGACGAAGCGCAGCATGCGCATGGGCCCGACGACCCGATCACGTTCCAGACGCTCGAGCGCATAGACGGCTTCGTCGGCCAGGTGCGTGCCGCAGCCGAGCGATCGTGGGGCACCCGCTTCGTGCTGGCCGTGGTGTCCGATCACGGGCACATCGAGACCGACCGGGCCGTCCAGTTCAATGCGGTGCTCCGCGACGCTGGTCTCATCGACGTCGATGCCCGCGGTGCTGTCAAAGCGTGGCGCGCGTTCGCGTGGACCGCCGGCGGTTCGGCCGCCATCGTTGTGAGCGACGCGCGTGATCAGGAGACGGTGTCGCGCGCGCGGGCGGCGGTGCGTCGATTGGCGGCTGACGCGTCCAGTCCGATCGACCGCGTCCTGGAGGGGGAGGACCTCCGCGCCAGCGGTGGTTTCACGGGTGCGGTCATGGTTGTCGGCTTGAAAGCCGGATTCCGGACGGGGAGCGCACTGTCGGGGCCAGTCGTGACGCCGGCCCCGTCGCCCGGAGGTACGCATGGCTTCTTGCCAGGTCCGCACGACATGGACGCGTCCCTGTTCATCGTGGGAGACGGTGTCGCGGCAGGCCGCAATCTCGGCGCGATCGACATGCGAGACGTCGCGCCCACGCTCGCCGCGAAGCTCGGCGTGCGACTGCCGCGCGCGAAAGGCCGCAACGTGCTGTGATCGCCGCGCGGTGCGGTCACTGTGCGTTGGTGTCGCCCAGGCCGTGGCTGTACCCACACAGCCGGCACATGGTCGGCGGGGTGCTGTTGTCGACATGGTGGGATGCTGGCGGCAGCGTGTGGATGAACGCCCAGATCGCCTTCAGGTCATCGTCGGTGAGGTTGCGGTAGAAGCCCCACGGCATCGCCGAGTCCAGTTTGCGCGCGCCGATTTGACCGGCGCGCATCGTGTTGATGAACGTGGTCTCGTCGTAGTACGGGATGCCGCTCGGATCGGGCGTGATGTTGAGGGCCGTGACGGGCTTGCCGTTCGAAGAATCGATGGCGTTTCCGCCGCCAAACTCGAGTCCTGCAATGCGCTGTCCCATCGCGTTCTGTGGCGAGTGGCAGTCGGCGCAACTCGCCTGTTCGACGAGGTGCTGACCGCGAGCCCGTTGCGTGGACACATCGGGCTCTCCCACAGGCGCGGTTACCGGCTCCGGGAGCGCCATGATCAGACGGTTGATCGGGAAGTTGATGTGCGACGTGCCAGCGATGTTGCGGACGGCTGGCACCGAGCGCAGATAGACGATGACCGAGGCCAGGTCCTCGTCGGACATGTGCCTGTAGTTCGCGTACGGCATGATCGGGAACAGTGCCCGACCGGTGCGGCCCACGCCCTCCCTCACCGCCCGCGCGATTTCATCGTCGCTCCAGTTCCCGAGACCGGTTTCTGTGTCGGGCGTGATGTTGGGCGCAAACAGCGTCCCAAGACCCGGGTCAGAGAGAAACAGCTTGCCCGCGCCCTCGCGCCCGATCTTTGGTGGCGCGCCTGGCTCCGACCCGTCACGTTCGGAATGGCAGGCGAAGCAGCCGTTCAGCGAGGTCACCAGATACCGACCTCTCTCGAGCCGTGCCGGCGTCGACGCGAACCGGCGGTCGGTCACCGGCCGCATTCTGGGTCCGATGAAAGGGCGCCAGCCAATGGTGAACGTAATCGCCACCGGCAGCAGCGCCACCAGTGCGATCGCCACGTACAGAACGATTCTCCCGAGTCGTTTCATGTTCGCTCCGCGGATGAGTGGTGTCCGGAACGAAACGGGATTGTAGACGTATTTCCGCGCCTTCGCGACTGGCGCAATGATCCTCGGTCGCTCTCCCGCGGTCGTCATCTCGCTCGATGCGATGACCGACCGCAGGTCCGACCGAAAGGAACCCATCGTTCGGATTCCGCTGACGTGAGTCGTGCGGGATCTGGGACCGGCGAGCGCCGGCGTTTCACGACGAGCGCGGCGAGTGCTGGTTCCTAGACCACTTCGCCACGAGCGCGTCGCCTGAGCCACGCCAGGCCGCCAAACAAGCCGGAACCCAGGAGGGCGAGAGAGCCCGGTTCTGGAACGGGGTCGGTCGCTACGGCGAACTCGCCGGAGCCGTTGAAGCCGTGACTGGATTCGTAGCCTGTGCCCTCACAACCGGTGGACAAGGTGTCGTCGATCATGGTCACGGCGCCGGTTCGTGCCAGTGCCCTGCCGCAGCCGAGCGTCACCCCGTTATTCATCGTGATGCTGGCACTCGCGAGAATGTTTCCCGCGAACGTAGTGGTCGTGTCCAGCGTCGCCGAGCTGCCCACGTTCCAGAAGAGCGCAGCGCCTGCACCCGACCCGATGTTGATCACGTTGACCAGGGACCCAGCCGAGGTGATCAAGGTGCTCGGCATCTGAAACACCCACCGCGCATTGATGTCGCCCAGACCGTCGAGCGTGACGGTCCCGGTCAGATTGCTCGTTCCCGCAGGCACCGTGTAGACACCAGGGTTCAGCGTGAGCCCTCCAAGGTCGGCGAGCGACAACACGGTTCCGGGGCCGAGGAGCGCCAGCGTGTCCATCGCGCTGCCGAGTTCATTGCCAGCGAGGAGTGCGAACGCGTCCCCTTGATAGGCCGTGCCCGTCGCCGTGCCTGGACCATCGTTGGCCAGCGTGCCGAAGAAGCCCGTGATGCCTGTGAGCGATGAGTTGTTCGAGACACCGAGGTCGCCGCCGAGCGTGGTGGCGCCCGTGCTGGTGACGGCAGACGCGCCGAGTACCGAGAAGCCGGCGACATCGGACGAGAGGACGGGACTGGCAAACCCCGCGGCGGGACTGAACACGACGGCTGCCGCAGCCAATGCGATGACCTGCAGCCGATTCGCGCGAGGATGACTAAGCGTGGTGGCAATCATGATGTTCACGACCTTCGTGTGGAGCGGCGGTGGCCCTCTTGCGTCGTGACCCTCGGGTATCCCGTGAGCGTGCTCGCAAGTCCACCTCATCAGAATGTAGCGAGGTCGAGACCGCCTGTCCGGTCAATACAGCTCATCGATCACGAACGATCGGTTCATCCCGGACAACCGTCAGAAGCGAGTGCCGCACCGTGAGTGTGCGGGCGCGGTCGTAGTCGACAAAACCGCGAAGCCTGAATCTGTTCATGAAGAAGCTCACGCGCGACCTCGTGGTCCCAACGATCTCGGCCAGCGTTTCCTGGGTCAGGTGCGGCAAGGCCACGTCGCGTACAAGGGGTTGAGCGATGCCTGCCAGTAGCAGGAGCGCGCGGGCAAGTCGCTTCTCGCTGCAGTTGAAGAGGTGATCGAGCAGGTCCTCCTCGATGCGACTCTGGCGAGCGAGCAAGTGCAACACGAACGTCGCGGCGACCGCCTGGTCGGTCTGCAGCGCACTCACCATCGTCTCTTTCCGAATGCGAAGCACGGTGCTGGGAGTCATGACAGTCGCGGTGTTCAATCGTCGCGACGCTTCATGCAGGCAGCCTTCACCGAGGAAGCTGCCGCTCGAGAGAAGTCCAAGGACGCCCTCCTTGCCGTCCCGCGAGGTGGCAGTCAGTTTGACTCTGCCCTCTCGCAGCAGGAACACGGCGTCCGCAACGTCACCCTGCTGATAGATGCGATCTTTCGGTTGGTATTGCACGATGGACGCGCCGTCCACACTCGGCGCCGCCGTGTCTTGTGACGTCTCGGACGAAGCGATGTGCGTCTGGGCATTCGATGCCGCGGCCGAGGGACCGGTGCGCGAACCGATTCCGCGACTCATGCCGCGCGTGTCGTGACGTTCTCCGATCGCGGTTGCGGGGTGTATGAGCAGTCGGAGCGTGCGAACACGGTCGGGCACCATCACTACTCCGGTCTGGTCACATCGCGGTTGGCTCGTAAGCGGTGGAGTCGTCGGACTCGGTTACCCGAACACGCTATCTCACAGCTCAGCCGCGGCCTGTCCCGTTCTGCACAGCTCGCGGCCTGCGAAGGCTCGCCGCAGGTTTCGATACGTCAACCTCGTGTCGGTCCACGCGCGACGACATCGAGCCGAATGAAGAGAGAGACGCCGACTGCAGGTGTGGCGGCGCTTGCGTTGAGTGCCGAACAGCACACTTGGTTTGGACGGGATACTGCATGCTGCTCAGGTCAGCCACCCGCGTCGGCGTCGCAGACAGCTCTCACGCCGCCGCATCGTCCTACGCCCGGCCACTCGATTAGCGCTGAGCCAAGCGCATCACCAGGAGAGCCGACATGACTACTGCAGTTATCGCTGTTCCGTCGCCCATCGCCGTACTCGTTGAGAGCGCCGCAGCCCTGACGGTCAGTCCGCCAATCAACGCGCTGAGAGCCACCGGCGTGGTAGATACCACGCGAGGCAATGGCCTGTTCACCGAGTCTGCTCCCGCTGATACGAAGCTCGCTGGGCCGCGCGGGGACACGTCGCAGAGTCCCTCGAGGATAGAGACAAAGCCTCGGCTTCGAGACATCCTCCGGTATCACATTCAGGTGATTGACGCCGTCATGCGCTCCAACTAGCTAACCGGTACCGATCCACACGGTCCGACGCCGGGCTGTGTCATCGAGTCGGCTCGGCGCCTTGTATCAAACCATCGCCAGACTGCGAGCGTCAGCGACGGCAACGAACCGACACATGCGGATGGAGAGTGACATGACGATTGGTACCCCGGCCTATACGTTTCCGTTTCGCACCATGCAGTCCGCGTGGCACGTCAGCGCGTTCATGCAGGGCGTTTACGCATGGATGGCCGGAGGGTTGGCACTGACTGCGGTGACGGTATGGGTGATCGCGACGTCCCGCGTATTCAGCGAGACGTTCGCCTTCGGCAGGCTGCCGTTCTGGAGCCTGGCAATCGTGCAACTGGGACTCGTGGTTCTGTTGTCATCGCGGGTCGAGCGACTCACGTCTGCGAGTGCAGGGGCGCTGTTCATTGCCTATTCGGCGTTGACGGGTGTGACGCTGTCGTTCGTGCGTGTCGCCTACACTGGTGGAGCAGTGGCGACGAGTCTACTCATCGCCGCAGGCATGTTCGTGGGGCTCTCCCTCTACGGCGCGGCAACCGGACGAAGCCTCGCTGGAATGAGACAGTTCCTGTTCATGAGCCTGATCGGTGTCGTGCTCGCGTCGACCATCGGCATCTTCTGGCACAGCGAGGGCAGTCAGTTCGTGCTGTCCATGGCTGGCGTCCTCATCTTCGCGGGGCTCGCCGCCTGCGATGCGCAGCGTCTCAGCGACATGGCTGACGCCGTTCCCTTGGGTCATGCCGGCTCCTCTGCGATTCGTGGCGCGCTCGCGCTCTCTCTCGACTTCGTCGATCTGTTCCTGTCGCTCTTTCGAATGCCCGGGCGCGGTCGAGCATCGACCCACCCCGAGAAGAGCATGGAAGGGCTGCTGCGCGCCGCGCGCGGCAGCGAACCGGCCGTCCGCGCGAGGTAGACCGGACGCCTGCCTATCGAAAAACAAACCGATACGGAAGAAGGCTGTTCACGAGACAATGCCGGGCGACCGTCATCACGAGGAGCACGCCCATGCAGACTCGCTCGAACGCCGCCGTCTCTTGTGCCGTCGCCATTGCGCTGGCGATCGGCTTGACGCTGGCGACGACAAGAAGCGTCGGACACGCCACGGCTCAAACGACTGCCGCCGCGCCACGATATCAGGCGCCGCGCGCGGCCGATGGTCATGCCGACCTGAACGGCATCTGGCAAGCCATGAACACCGCGAACTGGGACCTTCAGGATCACGCGGCACGGCAAGGTCCGGTCACCGCGCTTGGCGCCTCCTTCAGCGTGCCGGCAGGCGCGGGCGTGGTGGAAGGCAACGAGATCCCCTACCAGCCGTGGGCCGCCGAGAAGAAGAGGCAGAACGCCGAGCGGTGGCTGGCATCGGATCCCGAGATCAAGTGCTATCTGCCCGGTGTGCCGCGCGCCACCTACATGCCGCATCCCTTTCAGATCGTGCAGTCACGCAACACGATCCTGTTGGCCTACGAGTTCGCGAGCGCCAGCCGAATCGTCCGCATGACGAAGACCGAAGACGCGCCGATTGAATCCTGGATGGGATGGTCGCGTGGACGGTGGGAGGGCGACACCCTCGTCGTGGACGTCACCGGCTTCAACGATCAGACATGGTTCGACCGCGCCGGAAACTTCCATAGCGAGGCGCTACACGTGGTGGAACGCTACACGCGCACCGGCATCGATCACCTGCTCTACGAAGCGAGGATCGAGGATCCCAAGGTCTTCACGCGGCCCTGGACAATCAGCATGCCCCTGTACCGCCGCAAGGAGAAGAACGCGCAACTCCTCGAGTACAAGTGCGTCGAGTTCGTCGAGGAACTGATGTACGACCGCCTTCGAAAGAGGTGACGCGCTACTTCGGGTCCTTCTTGGCCGCTGCGTCCGCTGCTCGTTTCTCTTCGGCTCTGTGGCCGCCCAGTACGTTGACGATGGCGTAGTTCCCCTCGTGGCAGGCGTACTCGAAGATGGGCCCATCGCTTGGCCGCATCGGGAGCGTCGCGGTCCATGGTCGTGTGTAGAAGCTCGGATTGTCGACCGTGAACTGGTAGTCGATGTCATCCTTGCCGACCCGACGAAACCGCTCGATGATGCGAAGTGTTTTCGCGTCGACGGGAAACCTGAATCCCGAGTCCTCGCGGAAGTTCGTGGTTTCCACGACGAGCGTGTCCCCTTCCCAATGACCGCGTGAATCGCCCAGCCACTGACGGATGCTCGACCCGACATGCGGGCGACCGTCGGTGTGAATCAGGCGCACCTCGTGAATCTCCTCGTGCAGGATCGCGACGAGCCCCGGCGCCTGGGCAATCTCGTAGTTGTTGTTGTACCCGGTCGGGAGCGGCGGCACGCCGTGGTACATGATGCAGCGCTCTTGCAGCGGCCGGTCGACCCACGAGTCGTACGCCCCATGTGTGCTGCGCGCCGCGGCGCGTGCGTCGAGCAGCGTCTGGCCCTCAGGCGTCACCGGAGGCAAACGCCCGTCCTTCGGATCGACGATGAGCGACGTGCGTCCGATGGACCGTCCACGGTCCCACCAGACCTGGTCGTAGGCAAGCTCGACGTCCTGGGCGCGATCAGCCGGACGAAGCTCAGCGCGCGTGTCTTCTTGTTCGTTCAGCTCGGCTTCTTCCTCCTGGCTCAGGAGCTGCTTTTCGCCGGCGCCCCGCGCCCGCTCGAGCGGCGTGATGGTGCCGTTGTTCCAGGTTCCCTGCAGATCAGGGTCGCCCCACGCGGTCCGCGGCGGGGTCCAGCGGCTGGGGGCCTTCTGCGGATTCTGGGCAGTCGCGGGTCGCGCGGGCGCCGGCGCCTGTCCTCCGACCGACGTCACGGCCAGGAACAGAGCGGAGAGCACCGCCAGTGGAACGCCGAGCGACGGAGAAGCCGGACGGCTCATGGAACACCTCGCCTTTCGTGAGTCAGGGTAAAGTGCCCGAGGCGCGGTTTCAAGTCAATGCAAAAGGGTTGGATAAGGCGTATCACGAGAGGGAGACCCAATGAACGACACTTACAACGGCCGTTGCCGCCCTGTGTTCACACCGGTCCTCACCGGTGTCTTTCTGCTTCTGGCCGGCTTCGTGGCCTTTGGCTCCGCGCTGCATGCGCAGGATCTCGAGCGGAGGGCCTCTGCCACCAACGATGCCTTCCACTGGCTCAACGAACAGAACAAGGCCTCGCTGATCATGCTCGCCGACGAGCGGATCATCACGAAGGAACTGGCTGCGAAGATCGCCGGCTCACTGACACGGGTCATCGCTGACGGCGCCGTGCCTGGTGCCCAAAGGTCGCGCGATTACCTGGTCGTCGAGGCCGATCTGATCAAGATCGGCGGCCCCGAGGTGTCGCGTCTCCACTCGGGACGTTCCCGGCAGGACCTTGGGCAGACCTCCACACGGCTGATGCTGCGCGACAGCTTCCTCACGACCTATGGTCAGTTCATCGACGCGCGCGAGACCCTCCTGGCGATGGCGGAGAAGAACCCGCATGCCATCCTGCCGTTCTACACCCACGGCGTGCAGGCGCAGCCCACCGCACTGGGGCACTACCTTGGTGGATACCTGCAGGCGATGACGCGCAGCTCGGACCGCTACAAGCAGGCGTGGGCGCGTTTGAATCTCTCCCCGCTCGGTGGGGCGGCGGGCGGGACGTCAAGTTTCCCGGTGAACCGTGCGCGCCTGGCCGAGTTGCTCGGCTTCGACGGCATCATCGTGAACTCCTTCGATGCCGGCCAGATCGCGAACCAGGACAACGGCGTCGAGTTGTCCACGGTGGCAGCGTCTGGTGCACTGACGGTCAGCATGTTCGCGGCCGATCTCACCTTGCAGTACGCCGACCCGGAGCCTTGGTTCCAGTTGACTGAAGGCACGCAGACAGGCATCAGCAGCATCATGCCGCAGAAGCGCAACCCAACCGGCCTCGAACAACTGCACCTCACGACGAGCACGGTGACGGGCCAGGCTGTCACGTACTTGATTCAGGCGAACAACGTGACGTCAGGTATGGGCGACTACAAGGGTGACCAGCCGCTTCAGGTGGTGCGTTTGCTCGGCAGGATGTACGGCGACTTCAACAACATGCTCAAGGCATTTGTGTTCAACCCGGAGCGGGCGCTGCGGGAAGTCAACAGCGACTACTCGATGACCACGGAACTGGCCGACATCCTCCAGCGCGAAGCCGAGGTGCCGTTCCGCGTCGGACATCACTTCGCCTCTGAAATCGTCACGTACGGCCGCAGCCATCATTTGCCACCGGCAGGAATTCCCTACGATGTGGCCCAGAAGCTGTTCGGTGAGGCGTGGAAGGCCTTCGGCAAAGACAACGAGCGGTTGCCCCTGACAGAGCCCCAGTTCCGACGCGCGCTCTCCGGCGAGAACATGGTCGATTCCGCGAAGCCAGTTGGTGGACCCCAGAAGTCGGAGGTGGTCCGAATGCTCGCCGCTGAAAGGGCGCGCCTGCAAGC
>JBEBGB010000356.1:0-5401 GCA_040081675.1 Vicinamibacterales bacterium | reverse complement strand
ACCCCCGGTTCTGGGTATTTGACCTCAGCGACAAGCGACGGACAATCCGCGGGGCTGACAATCGATACCCGCTCGGCCGTGATGCGCTACGGGCGTCCTCCCGCAACCGAAAGGCGCGATTCGACCGATGCGACGACTGAGACCGTGGGTTGGTGTGTACTGGGCGTCGGTCGTCCTGCTGCCGTCGCTCGCCCTGGCGCAGACAAACCCAGCCCTGACGAGGCAGAGCACGCCGGCAGCCTCGCCCGACATGATTCTCGATGGTCCGCCAGCGCCCGTGCCGCCAGCCACGGTGTCGCGCGATGCGCGCAACCGCGTCACGATGCGTGCCGTTCGCCTGAATGAGCCGTTTGATTTCGACGGGCATCTGAACGAAGCGATCTACACGGACGTGCCGCCCATCACGGGCTTCTTCCAAATGGAGCCGCAAGAGGGCGCCCCCGCGTCGCAGCCCACGGACGTGTGGGTCATGTTCGACGACAGCAACGTGTATGTCAGCGCCCGGTGCTGGGATTCGGCACCAGAATCGCAGTGGGTGGCGAACGAAATGCGCCGGAACACGGCGCAACTGCGGCAGAACGACACCTTCGGCGTGATGTTCGACACTTTCTACGACCGCCGAAACGGCTACTTCTTCTATACCAATCCGCTCGGGGCGCGCGCCGACCGCTACTACACCGACGAGACAGACTCGAACGCGGACGCGCTACCGGTGTGGGACGTGCGCACAGGACGCTTCGATGGGGGCTGGACGGCAGAGATCACCATTCCGTTCAAGACCCTGCGATACAAGCCCGGCCGAGAGCAGGTCTGGGGGATCCAGCTGCGTCGCGCCATTCGTCGGCGGAACGAGTGGGCCTTCCTCTCGCCGGTGCCGCTCGCCGCTGCCCGCTCGGGCGCACAGGGCATCTTCCGCATTTCGCTCGCCGGAACGCTGGTCGGCCTCGAGGCGCCGCCGGGCCGCAAGAACCTGGACCTCAAGCCCTACGCGATCACCTCTGTGACGACGGACAAGGTGGCGAAGCCGCCGCGCTCGAACGATCCGGATGCCGACGGCGGCATCGATGTCCGCTACGGCATCACCGAGAACCTCACAGCCGACTTCACGTATCGGACCGACTTTGCCCAGGTGGAGGTGGATGAGCAGCAGGTCAACCTCACGCGCTTTCCCCTGGTGTTCCCGGAGAAGCGAGAGTTCTTTCAGGAGGGGCGCGGCATCTTCGATTTCGGCGGCAGCGTTGGCGGACCACGTTCCAGCGGCGGCGTGAGCGAGAACGTGCCCGATGTCTTCTTCAGCCGCCGCATCGGCCTGCAATCGGGGCGGGAAGTCCCGATCATCGGCGGCGCGCGGCTCACGGGCGAACTGGGCAAGTTCAGCATCGGTGCCTTGAACCTGCAGACAGATGGTGTGGCTGTCCCTGGTGTCAGCGGCGGCGTGGCCACCTCGATCGCCTCAACCAACTTCACGGCCGTTCGGGTGAAGCGCGATCTTCTTCGGCGCAGCCGCCTCGGGTTGATCTTCACCGGCCGGTCTGTCGCGACCAGCGGCAGCGGGGACAACGAAGCCGTCGGTGGCGACGCCGCGTTCTCGTTCTTCGACAACGTGAACTTCAGCGGCAATCTCGTGAAGACGCGCACGACTGGCCTCTCGGGGAAGGACGTGAGCTACCAGGCCCGCTTCAGCTATGACGGAGACCGCTACGGAGCAACGGTCGAGCATCTGCTGGTGGGCGACAACTTCAATCCGGAGGCGGGCTTCTCGAGGCGCGAAGACTTCCGTCAGAGTTACGGAGCGCTGCGCTTCAGTCCCCGTCCGAAGAAGATCAAGAGGGTCCGGCAGTTCTTCTGGCAGGGTGATTTCGCCTACATCGAGAACACCGCCGGCAGCCTCGAAACGCGGACGCGCCACGCCTACTTCAGCACGGAGTTCAGCAGCAGCGACAATGTCCGCGTGGACGTCACCAACAATCACGAACTCCTGGTGAGGCCTTTCCGAGTCGGCGGTGTCACGATCCCGGTTGGTGTCTACGATTTCTCGGACGTCAAAGCCGCGTACCTCATTGGCGGCCAGCGAAGAGCCAACGGCACGGTGACGGCCCAGATCGGCCACTACTACAGCGGCGACATCACGTCGATCGGCTTCACCCAGGGGCGCATCGAGATCCTGAAGCGCCTGTCGCTCGAACCGACGTTCACCGTCAACTGGATCGACCTGCCTTCCGGGTCGTTCTCGGCGAAGCTCGCGCGTGCGCGCATCAACTACAGCTTCAATCCGCGGATGTTCGTGAGCACGCTGTTCCAGTACAACTCGAGCACGAACACTGTGAGCGCCAACGCACGGCTTCGCTGGGAGTACCGCGCCGGCAGCGAACTGTTCATCGTCTACACCGATGAGCGAGACACGCTCTCGGGAAGTGTGCCCGTGGTGGAGAACCGCGCACTGGTCGTCAAAATCAACCGGCTGTTGCGTTTCTAGACGGGAGTGCGTGGTGAGGGAATCTCCGGCTTCGGGACTCAGTGATCGTGATGTTCCATCCGCTCCCGCTCAGCGACGATGCGGTCGCGGTTCGCGCTCTTCTGATCCTGTCTCGCTTTGGCGATCGCGGACTTGCTCGATGCCGCGGTTTTGACGCCGAAGGATGAGAGCAAGCGTTGAAGATTCACCCCGCCGCACGCGGGACACGCCGGCACTGCCTCTCCTCGCACGAGCAATTCGAACTCCGCGTGGCAGGAGAGGCACTCGAACTCATAGAGCGGCATCGATGAAGCCCTTTCGTGGCGAGGCGGCGCTCGGCCATTGTGTGACGCAACTCGGCCCGACGCCCGGATACTCGCAGGCGAACCGTAGCGTCTTGCGGTGCCTCTGTCAATTTCGCGGATTAATGTGTCAACGCGGGATTTACGTGGTGGGCGCTACAGGCTCGAACCTTTGACTTCGTGTGAAGCGGCGAAGGCATTGACTGGCGTGGACGTCACCGCCGGGAGCCGTCGCTTCGCCGGAAGGTGCGTGGCAGCCACGCCGAGCGGTTCGGCGTGCGCTCGCTGTCGACTCTCGGATCGACCGTCCGCGACGAGGCGCGACCCGACAGCGACGTGGACGTGCTCGTCGAGTTCGTCGGCCCAGTGACGTTCGATGCCCACCTGGGCCTGGAACTTCGCAAACCTCCGCACCTATCCGAAGTAGGGAAAGCTTGCGGCCTCGCGTCCGGCCTCCAACTGCGGGTTGGCTCACAGTGCATGTGAGTCACCGTCGCTTCAATGTCCGCAGCGGCGAGTTCCATTTCCACGCCAGCTGCGCCAGCTGCCACAGGCCCGCTCCGACCGCCCCGACGCCGTAGGCGACGCCGAGCGCGATCATGAACCACCAGTACCAGAAGAGTTCCCGTGAATAACCCTGCGTGAGGCCATATTGGACGCCGACCAGGGCGACGCCGCCGAACATCGCCCCGGACGCGATGTAGTACAGCGACGTGCCGCCCTCGCCGACGATCCGCCACAGGGGGGACGTGAAGACCTCCGGAGTGCCGCCTGCGATGAGAACGGAAGGCACCGCCTCGGGCACGAACCCGGCGACGGTACCGCCAGACGCAGCCAACAGGTTGAGGGTCTCAACGATGCCGCGTGGTAGCTCGACGAGTCCGGTCAGCCAGGTAGCGTACGTGCGCAGCCAGGCATCAACCGGCTGAAGGATGCGCCACACCGGGCATCGCCAAGTCATGCCGCTGAACGCGATCAGCAAGTGCTCGCCACGGAAGGCGCACGCGAACCCGCGCGCGTGTCCCAGTTCGTCGAGTGCCTTGAGGCGCTCCAGCATCGTCGTCGTCAGGATGACGCGTCCGCCCACCTGGTCGTCGCCATACACCTCGAAGATGCCCTCGAAGTCCGGATCCTCCAGGGGCAGGCGTTCGATGCCGCTACCGGCACGCGTGAGCAGGTTGCCCAAGAGCCCGTGGTCGCGTGCGACGATCGTCAGGCCCGTTCGCGGCCGCGCCAGACGAAAGCTCGCCAGGACGCCGCTGAACACCGCGTAGTTCTTGGCATCGTGCAGCGCGATTTCCGCGATGCCGAAGGGCACACTTTGCGCGTCGCCAGTCAGGACATGTTGCATGCTGGCGGACTCGAAGGCTTCCACGAGCCCGCTGTCGCGGAACGCGCCGAGTTCGAAGGCCGCGGACGACAGCGCCGCCTCGCTCCCGCGCCTGTCCTGGTCGCCGTCGATATGGCGGATGTCCGGCCGGCCCGCCACGGACGCTGCGACCATTTGTCGTTGCATGAAGGTTTGCCACGCGTGAACGATCCACGGCGCGGCAACGACGCCCGCAATGCCGGCCAAGATGAAGGCGCCGCCAATCGTGTCCGAGTTGTCCGTGCCGCCAATCGAGAGACCGATCAGACACGAGAGGATCCCGCCGAGCAGCGCGAACGCAGCCCAGCGGAGGGTCAGGCGGCGGCGCCGCTCCAACGATGTGGCGTCGACGAGGACGTCGGCCGTCACTAACGGCGTCCGAGCAGATCGTCAACGCTCGGCGCGACGCGGGCCGCTGCGGTAGCCTCGAAGAGTGGCATCGAGTGGACGCCGGCGATCGCCGCGATGATAGGCCCCGGAAAGATCTGGGTCGCGTTATTCAACTGATTGACAGCGGCGTTGTAGAAGCGGCGCGCCGCGGTGATCTGTGCTTCGGTTTCCGTCCAGGTTCGCTGGGCCTCGATGAGCGGCTGATCCGACTTGAGTTGCGGATAGGCCTCCATGCTCACCATGAGCTGACCCACGCGCTGACTGATCTGATTCTCGAGGTCGAACTTCTTAGCGACCTCGCCGGGAGTGGTCCTGGGCAGCGAGCGCGCGTCTTCGCGCAGCCTCGTGACCTCGGTCATCAGGTCGCGCTCGTGTTCCATGAATCGTCCTGCGAGTTTGACGATGTTCGGAATGAGGTCGTGGCGCTGGTTGAGGTGCACGTCCACCGAACTCATCGCTTCGTTGACCTTGTTTCGCCTGGCAATGATGGTGGCGTACCACAGGTAGACACCCACCAATGCTGCGACAGCAATGACCAGCAGTATGCCCATGCGATCGTTTCCCTCGCTGTCCCAGAAATGCAGTGATGATTCACGGCGCCGGGGCGTTGCGAGTGTAACGCACGGGGAGAGGGTCCAGCGCGGGAGAACGGACCTGCACACCAGCCTGCTGCGGCCGCGCGCCGCGTGGGTATGAGTGAAGGCGACCGGCCACGGTGCGTGTGGAGCCGTGCGGACGTCCTCGGTGCCCATCGCCGTGGCCGTGGCCCTGACGGGTCGAACGCATGATCACGATCGTGGATCACGTAACGGGGCGCGTCGTCCCAGGGGAAACGCCGCGAGCAACTGTTGGGCCGTCCACGCCGCCGTCGAATGCAGCGGGACT
>JBEBGB010001194.1:0-1310 GCA_040081675.1 Vicinamibacterales bacterium | reverse complement strand
TCGTGCTCCGTGTCGTAGGTGACGGTGACAATCGCCGAGCGCGTAATCTTCATGTAGACGCGAAGCCTGTCGCCGTCTCGCTCGAGCACCCGTGCGTCCAGGATGTCTTCGGCTGGCGGCGGCAGTCCACGCGACTGCAGGGCGCGAACGAGCTGCGCAGTCGTAATGCCCTTGATGGTGGCTGAACCTCGCCATTCGTGAATGCTGCCACCCTGGACGGAATAGGTACGCCCCTGAGGTTCGGTCACGGGCGGATCGTCTTGATGGTCCTGCAGTGTCGACTCGACCACCGCGATGTGCCGATGCCACGCTGCCAGCGTCTCCGGCTTCAGGTCAGCGGCCGCGGCGTGACTCTGTGCGAGCAGCACCACGCCGGCGACGGTGGCGGCAGCTCGCCGACCGAAGACCCACCGATCGGCGACCATGAAGTTGGCGAGGCTGGTCGCAACCACCGCCAATCCATTGGCGACCAGCGTCGGCATGTGGAGCAGTTCCACACCGACGACTGTGCCGATGATGTTGCCCACGACCGACGTCAGTCCTGTGCCGAGATTGAATCGAAGCAGACGCCGAACGCAGCCAGCGCCGTGCTGCTGACGATCTTTCCAGGTCCAGCATTCGTGCCACACGAAGTTGTGTAGGACGGCGGCCTCGACGGCCAGCGCTGTCGCCAGGGCGTAGGGAACGTGCCACCGGCTTGCGAGCGCGAAGAGCGCCACCATTTGCACCACAAAGCCAATTGCGCCAACGACCAGAAATGCGGAGAGACGCGGGCTCACGCGACCCTCCGGTCGTCGGCACGGACCGGCATTGGTTCGGCGAGGTAGAGCGCTCGGGTATTGCGCACAGACGCGATCACGAAGGTAACGGTCAAGGCGAACGCGGCGACAACCCCGCCGATGTCGAACAGTCGTAACGGTTCGCCGTGGAAAGGCTGAACCCAGGGCGAGTGAGCCGCACGCAGCGCGCCGACCATCAACAGCAGTCGGAGCTCGGTCGGACCAAAGCCCAGGAACGACATCTTGAACACTCCGGCCGCATGCGTGGCGAGATAGGTCTCTGACGAGACCAGCAGGAAGCCAGCGAGCACAGCGAGAGCCACCATGGGATTCATGAGCCCGGACAGCGCCAGGCCCGCCACGAGCATCGTCGTTCCGGCAATGTCGATGACGTGATCCACGTAGAACCCGTATCGCGGCCGTTGCTGTCGGCGAACCCGCGCCACCGTGCCGTCCAGACTGTCGCCAAACCAGTTTGCGGTGAGCGAAATGATGACCGCTGCCGCGGCCCAGGGCGTCACCCGAAACGAC
>JBEBGB010001193.1:0-1310 GCA_040081675.1 Vicinamibacterales bacterium | reverse complement strand
TCGTTTGTGAAGGCAGCGACCACTCGGTCCGAGTACTCATCGCCGCTCATCGACCACCTGCCGCGCCGGACCGGTGTGCCGACGCCGAAGGACGTGCTCGGCTATCACGTCGGCACCGAGAAGAAACTGACCTACTGGGCCGACCAGCAGAAGTGGTATCGCGCGCTCGAGAAGGCGCTGCCCGGTCGCGTCAGGACGAACGTGATCGGCAGGACCGAAGAAGGGCGCGAGATCATGGTCGTCTACATCGCGTCGGACGAGAGCCTCAGAACTATCGAACAGAACCGGGCGAACATGCGACGGCTTGCGGACCCGCGAGGTTTAGGAGCCGACGAGGCCAAGCGAATCCTGGCATCGACCAAACCGCACTATCACCTGAGTGCGGGGCTTCACAGCGGCGAAACCAACACGTCAGAGATGCTGATGGAGCTGGCGTACAGGCTCGCGGTCAGCGATGAACCGTACATCAAGCGCATCCGCGACAACGTGATCGTTTCGCTTGTGCCCACGACCGACGTCGATGGGCGCGACCGCTACGTCGATTGGTACAACGCCTACAAGATCAACGAGGCCTCCGACGGCGGCGAGAACTACGGCGAGCCGCCTTACTGGGGCAAGTACGTCTTCCACGACAACAACCGCGACATCAACTACGGCGTCGATACACTGCGTACGTACTTGAAGTGGTATCTCGAATGGGTGCCGCCCATCTGGCACGACCTGCACGAAGCACAGACGCTCCTCTACACCTACAGCGGTGGCGCGCCGCAGAACGCCAACTGGGATCCGACGCTCTATAGCGACCTGATGTTCTTCGCCAACTACGAAGTCAACAAGCTCACTGGCTACGGCATGCCCGGTGTCTGGCACTTTGGCTTCATGGACGCGTGGTCGCCAGGTTACCTGGCCATCGCGGCGCAGAATCACAACGGCATGTTGAGGATGTACGAGATCTTCAACCAGCAGGGCGCGAACACCAAGAAGGCCCGCTTTCGAGGAGCGCAGACAACGAGACAGTGGTACCGGCCGAACCCAGTACCAGTTGGCGAAGTGGACTGGTCGATCAGAAACTCGATCAACTATTCGGAAACCGCGGTGCTGACCGCCCTCGACCTCGCGTCTCAGTTTCCCGGCATGATCGTCGAGAACTACTACAAGCGATCGACCAACGCCGTTGCCAAAGGCGCGAGCCAGGCGCCCTATGCCTTCGTCATCCCGCCGGACGCGAGCGACCAAACCAAGGTCGACCGCATGGCGAACCTGTTGCGCGTCCAAGGGATCGAAGTTCGCAGGGCTCCGTCTGAATTCAA
>JBEBGB010000035.1:0-19252 GCA_040081675.1 Vicinamibacterales bacterium | reverse complement strand
GTCAGACACCGAGCGGCTGCAGGCGCTGTTTTCGGATGTGGCCATCGCCGTGCTCCGCACGATCGTCCTGCTCGTCGGAGCGCTCACCGTGATGTTCGCGTCGAATTGGCAGGTCACACTCGGCATCCTGAGCTGTGCGCTGCCTCTGGCCGTGGGCACGGTCTACTACTTTCGCTGGATGCGCGGGTTCTACCGCCGCATCCGGACCATGGTCGCGCGCATATCAGGATTCGTGTCGGAGTATGTGCTCGGCGTCCCGATTCTTCAGGTGTACGGATACGAAGCACAGGCCCGGAGGCGCCTCGCGTCGCTCAACGAGGACAAACTGCGCGTTGAAGGTACCGCCGCGCTTTTCGAAAACGGATTCTGGGGTGTGCTCGGAGCCGTCGAGGTCCTGGCCGTCATCCTTGTGCTCTATCTCGGCTCGGGCCGCTTGACCGGCGTGACGATGACCGTCGGCACATTGATTCTCTTCGCCGAGTACACGCGTCGGGTCTTCTGGCCGCTCGCGATGTTCTCGGAACAACTCGGATTCATTCAGCGGGCGTTCGCGTCGGCGGACCGTGTCTTCGGCGTACTCGACACGCCGTCCCGCACGCCAGACCGTGAGGACGCCGCGGCCGTCGTGCCTGCTGACTGGCGCGAGCTCGCCTTCGACGATGTGTCGTTTGTTTACGATGGTGGGACGCGTGCACTCGACCACGTGTCGTTCCGCATCGGTCGGGGTGAGACCGTCGCGCTAGTCGGACTGTCTGGAGGCGGCAAGTCCACGATTACCAACCTGCTCCTGCGTTTCTACGAACCCACCGAGGGGCGCATCACGCTCGATACCGTCGATATCCGCGCCTATCGACAGAAAGCCTGGCGAGCACGTATCGGCCTGGTGCAACAGGACATTCACCTCTTTCCAGGCACTGTCGCCGACAACCTGCGCGCCCTGGTTGACGAGATCGATAAAGACGCTCTCGTACGCGCGGCGCACACAGTCGGCGCCAATGAGGTCGTCGCGCGGCTTCCGCTCGAGTACGACGAGCCGCTGACTGAAGGCGGCGCCAACTTGTCGATGGGCGAACGCCAGCTACTGAGCTTTGCTCGCGCCGTGGTGCACGATCCCGACGTGCTGATTCTGGATGAAGCGACGTCCTCGGTGGACCCAGGCACCGAGCGCCGACTCCAGGCATCAATGGATCACATGCTCTCGGGTCGGACTGCGTTGGTCATCGCACATCGGCTGGCCACCGTGGTTGCGGCAAACCGGATTCTCGTCGTTCATGGCGGACACATTGTCCAGTCGGGGACGCATGACGATCTCTACGCGCAGCCGGGCGTGTACCGCGACCTGTTCGACCTGCAGTTTCAAAAGGCTCGGTCCGCATGACGACGCCGGTCACGATGACGACGCGCGAGCACCTCGCGTGGCTCGCGGACTACTGGCGACCGTACCGCGCGTTCGCCGCGCTGCTGGTGTGCTGGACGCTGCTCTCCAGCGCCGTGGCCGTGGCCTATCCACTCGTCTGGAAGCTGGTCATCGAGGGGCTCGAGGCACGACCGGCTGGCTCCTCATTGGGAGACGCAGGCATCGGGCGCTTCGCCGCGATTCTGGCGGCGATTGCGCTGGGGCGGATCGTCGTCGGCATGTATCCGGCGTTCCGAGCGCGGATGAATCTCACGATTGAGATGGCCGTGCGCGAGCGTGTGTTCGGCTCCATTGTGGAGAAGGATCACACCTTCTTCGGCCGGTTCCGGACCGGTGACCTGATCACGCGCCTTACCGATGACATCACCGAGTATCCGCGGATCGCCTGGTTCGGCTGCTCCGGCGTCTTCCGGTTCCTTGATTCGTCAGCCCGTGTGTTCTTCTGCGTCGGGGCGATGCTGCTCTACTGCGACGCTCGGCTGGCGCTGCTCTCGATGATTCCAGTGCCGCTCATGCTCTGGGTGTTCTACCTGGCGCGCAAGGAACTCGCGGCCACCTACCGCGCGCAGCAAACGGCGGTGTCGAAAACCAACGACGTGCTCGAAGCCGCTCTCTCTGGCATCCGCATCGTGAAGGCGTTCAACGGAGCGGCAGGACAAGAGCGTCGACTTGGACAGGTCCTGCGGGAGCGCATCGCGATCCAACTGAAGCTGGCGAAGCTGGTTGCGTTGGTGCACCAGAGCGACAACCTGGCAAGCCGCCTTGGACAAGTCGTGGTGCTGTCCGTCGGCGGGTTGATGGTCGTCGACGGCACCATCACCCTCGGTACGCTGTTCGCGCTGCATCTGTATCTGGACATGCTGGTGCAACCGATGATGGACCTGCCGAACCTCTTCGTCGCCGCCCGGCAAGCGTTTGTATCGATCGATCGGGAAGAGGAAGTGCTGCGCGCGCCCGCGGCGATGCGAACGACCGCTCCCGGTCAGGACAATGGTTCGATTGCGCGCATCGCCTTCGAGTCAGTGTCGTTCGCGTATCGGGACGACATGCCGTCCGCGCTGCACGACGTGTCGTTCAACGTGGAGCGCGGATGCATGGTCGCTGTCGTTGGAGCCGTCGCGAGCGGAAAATCCACTCTCCTGCGCGTGTTGGCCGGGTTGTTGCCGGTTCACGAGGGCGCCTGCGTCTACGGAGACCGTCGCATCGAGGCGTGGGACTGGCCGTCGCTCCGTTCCCGCATTGGCTACGTGCCTCAGGAGTCACTCCTCTTCTCAGAGACCATTCAGGACAACGTGGCCTTCGGACGCGACGTCGACGCGGCGTTCGTCAGCGCGTGTCTCGAGACTGCGCAGATGAACGACGACCTGGCGCGCTTCGAGCTGGGCGCCGCGGCAAAGCTTGGTCGTGGAGGCACGCTGGTGTCCGGAGGGCAGAAACAACGCATCGCCATCGCTCGCGCCCTGGCCGGCCGACCCGAGATCCTGCTGCTCGACGATTGCACGTCCTCGCTCGACGCGCATAACGAGGATCGGCTCTGGGACGGCGTGCGTCGTCAGTGTCCTGGTGTGACGATCTTCTGTGTGTCGCACCGCCCCACGACCATTCGCCGCGCGGACACGATCCTCGTGCTCGATCGCGGCCGCCTCGTGGACTCGGGCACGCACACGGCACTGTCGCGACGATGCCGCGAGTACGGAGAATTCCTGATGGCAGAAGAGCGTCGCGAACACCTGGCCGGGGAGCTGGGCGCAAGTGACTGACGATGGACGGGTGGGGCTCATCCGGCCGCGCCCGCGCAAGCGGTGCGCGGGGATCGGGATCGCGAATCATGAGCTTCCGAAACGTGTCGCCGTCAGATGCTCTTTTGATTCTGAGTCAGGACCTCGATGAGCCGTGTCTTGTGCAGGGCACCATCAGGCGCTTGAGTACCGCTCGAGCGGGCCTGCGTGAAAGCTGTGGCAATGTAGCCGTCCCAGATCCGTTGGGCGGGTCCGCGGGATTTGCCGGAACTCTGCTCGGGATGAACGTCGTCATCGTACAGCTTGTGAATCTTTGCCAACTTCTTCAGCGAGTGGTCGTAGATCTTCTGATACGCGTTGATTCCGCCTTGCCCGGTCGCGAAGGTCTGCGGTTTCAACAGCATGAGGTCGACAAAGAAGTCACGGGCGACAAGCGCCGAGAGGTTGTAGTGGCCCTGCTCGTGATTGAGGAGGTCATCTTGGACTTGCTGCGACTCACTGAAGACCCAGCTGAACACAAAGCTCTTCTTGGCGTCCAATGTGACGCTCACATGAACATTGTCCACCAGTCCCAATTTGGCGGGCCGTGTGCCCTTGATCGGCTGAAATGCAACATTCACCGCGGGGATGTCGGTGGCGGTATTCGCTGCCGTCCGCGATGCCCCGGGGCCAGGGGGATTCGCTTTGCGGGTGGGAAAATCGCTCCACGCCAACGTCCGAATCAAGCCGGTGAACGACGATGGCATGCTCGATTCCTCCAGACAACATACAACTCAGATCAGTAATTCAGGTGCGAAGACTGGCGCCACTGCGTGGGCCTCTCGCAGCTTGCTTCGAAGCGAACGCTCTTGGGAAGGATAGCAGGTACTCATCACGCATTTCTTACCACCGCGGCTTGGCTCTCATCAGCCTCTCGAGGCATCCTTCAGACGTCCGAAGGGTCGACTAACGCTTGGTGTCCGATTCGGAGTAGAACACGACACGGCACTCTGGACTCGAGGAAGGATTGATGATGATGCGCATCTGGACCGCGACGTTCTTCGTACTCGCCTGTGTGGCCTCGTTTACCGTGGGACACGCGTGGCAGCAGCCTGCGGCGAACCGGGGCGACCTCAAGCTCCTGCTCGGGAAGGCCCAACTGGGAACAGACACGCTCGCCGTGGGCGAGCGCAGCTACCCGGCCAACTACGCGTCCGCTGAACACACCCACGAATCACTCGAGGTCCTCTATGTCCTGTCGGGTCAGTACACACATGTGCTGAACGGCCGGAACATCAACCTGAGCCCGGGCATGGTCGCCTTTGTCAAACCCGGGGACAAAGTCCAACACAAGACAGGCGCGGTCCCCACGAACGTGTTGATGATCTGGGCACCTGGCGAAGAGGGCGAGACGCTCGCGAAGGGGTTCGTCCAGCCGCCACGTTGAGAGACTGCGCACGCTGCTCACGCGACCGTGGTCGAATCGGGAGGCGAGGCGCGCCGCTGGCGCGGCCTAACCTTGGTCAAGAAACCGCGCCCGCAGGTCCGCAGTGGGCACTCGGCAGGACTCGCGTGTGCCGAACAGGGCATGTCGATTCCTGGCAACCCAGTCGTAGACGAGGTCGCGTATGGGTCTGGGAATCAGAAGGAGCGTACGACACAGAGCCCACGGCATGCCGAGTTTCGCAACGATTCGGATCGCCGCCGTCGAGCGGACGCTGACCTGCCCTGTCTCGACGAGCACCACGGTCGACAGATCTTCAGGGATCTTGTGACCGTGCAGCAGACGCTGCGCCACCTCGCTCTGCAGTGATGCAAAGGCGAACTCCGCGTGAGTGTCCCTGTCGATGACGAAGAGCACGAACCGATCGCACAGGTTGCACACACCGTCGAACAGAACGACGGGACGGCGGTCTGCGGGCGTCATGCCGTCTCGCTCGCAGCCAGCCGTCGCCTGCCGACGGCCCCGAGGGATGAAGCCTGGTGAGAGTCGAGGCCTCCGAGCGCAAAGACGGGCAGCCATCTCGAAAAGTCGACGAGCACGACGTACAGCAGGAGGTTCTCGAGGAAGCTCACTTCCATGAGCGTAAGTGTCATGAGGTGGAACGGAATCATCACCGTGAAGAACACCACGCGAAATGGCCGGCTCACGAGGACGAGGGGCGACAACGCTTCAACGATCGACACCAGAGGGAATCCGAGCCGCAGCAGCCACACAAAGACCGGTGAAGTCACCGCTATCATTCCCACATTGAAGTCGTAGTAGGACGTCCTGAGCGAACGGCTGACGACATAGTTGACGATCGAATCCCCCGTGAACTGCGCAACGCCATCGTAGAGGCGCAACAGGCCGATGAGGCTGTAGCAGACCGTGATCGTCAGTGCGACAGCCAGCACAGGTATCCCGTACGGACTGTATCCTTCGTTGTGACGACGCAGTGGAGTCCACGCAAAGGTCGCCAGCAGACCGAGAGCCAAAATCAAGAGGATCTCGGCGTGGTTGGCGTGTCCAAACCCGCGAATGAGCGACTGGTACACAAGGACGAGGGCAAAGCAGACCGGTGAAATCCACCGAAACGCACGAGGCCAGAGACACAGCGCCGACGTCATGATCAGCGCACATCTCAAGCTCGTGAGACCACCAGCGCTCAGAAGCCACGACTCGATCGACGTCGGCACAAGCTGGAGGACGCCGACAGGCTCGTAGTACGAGCGAGGGAGTACCGCAAGGCGTGAAAGAGGATCGGTCAGAGCCTTCGCGAGCCACAGGCTCGAGATGTAGATCTGGACAGCATGAAGGGCACGCGGTCCAGCGTTTCCGTGAATGAGTGTGAGGCGCATCATCGCGCCTGCGTGTCGCGTGGAGATCCGGCACTCGGGCCTGCCACAGAGTCGATGCGCCTGGCTACACGCGAACTTCGGTGGTACTGCGCAGGGGCATCGCGGTGCACGATCTCTTCGACGACCTCGGCCGCTATGAGCGTCAGGCCATGAAGGTCGGCGTACAGCCGCGCGACGGCCAGAGCGGTCTCGTCGAGCGACGCCAGATTCTGAACCGCGCCCGTCGTCGGTGCCTCGATGTCGTCGTCCTCACTTCGGCGACCCGCGTACTCGCTAAAGGCGCGCGGCGCCCCTCGGTGAATCGACGGCAGCGTGCGACCGATGTTGACGAGGTGCCGCTCGCCGCCGGTCGTGACGGCGTAGAGGTCGAACATGTTCATCTGCGCCGGCTCGAACACGCCCGTGTACATGCCCCATCGAACGAACGGGAACAGTTCTCGATTCCGATCGAGGTAGTGGCCGGCGACCAGAAGTCCGAGCAGACCGATGAACACCGCTCTGGGGGCACCGGCACTGACGCGCCAGAAGGCGCGGATGTCGTCGAAGAGCTCGGTGCGACGCGTCGACCAGCACAGAAGGACGACGCCGAGCCCCGCGCCGACGAGCAGCCGACGTCCAATGAAGTAGTCGAAGAAGCGGTCGCCTCGTCCCAGCCAATCCGTCAGGTCGGCAACGTTCCGGGTCGTCATCCCTGCCCGGTAGAAGACGCCCAGCACCGAATGCCCAACCAGCACGTAGCCAAGGTAGGACACGAAAAACGCGGCGATGAGAAGGACGCCGGCGAACAAAGCCGTGCGTTCAGCGCCGGTCAACCCACGCGACGGCACGTCACACCAGCCCATCACTAGTGTGTATCGTAACTCTGAATCCGTGTCTGGTGCGGCAAGGCTATCGGCGAGTGTGGGTGTGGCTCACACACTCGATCGCAACGCGACGACAGGTTGCACGCGCGATACGCGACGCGCTGGAAGATAGGTCGCGACGAGGGTCACGGCCGACAGCGCGATCGACACACCAATGTAGGTGACTGGATCCACCGGCTTGACGCCATACAGCAGTGCCGACATGACCGGCATGACGAGCAAGGCCGCGCCGAGCCCAAGCGCGAGACCGCTCAGCGTCAGCGCCAGCCCGTGACGCAGAAACAGACGACGGACATCGCCGACGTGCGCACCAAGCGCCATTCGGACGCCGACTTCGTGTGTCCGTTCCGCGGCGATGTACGCAACGACGCCGTAGACGCCGACGAGCGCGAGCAGTAGCGCCACTCCGGCGGCAATGCCCAGCATGGTCATGGCGAATGAGGTCTGCGCCATTGACACGGCCTGGATCTCGTCCAGCGTGCGCACGTTGGCGAGCGGCAGATTGGGGTTCACCGATTGCACGACGTGCTTCAGCTCATTGAGGAAGCCGGGCGTTCCGACTCGAGTCGATCGCACGACGTACGCGATGTTGCGGGGCGTAAGCGTTCCGATCGGCATGTAGATGATGGTTGGTGCGGGGTGATTCACGCCATCGTCGAGTTCATTGCCGACGACACCAACGATTTCGGACCAGTTACCGTCTCCTCCTCCAATGCGCTGACCAAGGGCCTTCTCAGGCGTGTCGAACCACTCGCGAGCCAGATTCGCCGACACGAGCGCGATCGGCGTGTGCGCGGCTACATCAGCCGACGTCATCGCGCGCCCCGCCACGATCGCATTTCCCATCGTCTCGATGTACCCGGGAGCAATGGTGTGGAGTACCCGTCATACTGGTGGCCTGTCAACCTATAGAGAGCGCCGTACCGCCGACAGCCTGCCTTCTAATAGGACTCGGGATTGTGATTCTCACCGTGGCAGGTGAGATAGCAACGCCCCTTGCCGGGACTGGTCTGCTCGAACCTGAGGATGCCGCTGCTGCTTGGCGTCACGAAGCGCTTGTCGAAGTTGATGAGATGGGCATTGTTCGTCGTCGTTCCCTGGGCACTGCTGATGCCGTGCGGATCGTGACAGATCGAACACGACGCGTTCTCCGATCGAACGTGGCGGTTGTGCTCGGGACACGAGGTTGCGCTGAGCACGATCGTACGATCGTGGCACTTGTAGCAGAGCGCGTAGGTCGCCGCACTCTCCGTGGTCGCCGAGTTGTCCATGTCGTAGCGGCCCGCAAGCAGGTGCTTGTAGTTCGATCCGTGTGGTCCGGCGGGTCCGGTGCCCGGAGTGGGCGCCTTGGGTCCCGTGTCGCTGTCGTGGCAATCCGTGCAGCGGATCACACTGGTCAGCGTCAGTGGCGACTTCAGACTCGGTGACTTCGTCGCCTTCGCCGGTGCTTCAATCGGGTGATAGGACACAGCGGTCGAGTCCATCTGCAATCGCTTGTTCCACTGCAGCGCCGCGCGGTTCGGATAGGGAGGCGTCGGTGCGCCGGTGGCTTGAGGCATGTTCGCCGAGTCCGCATGGCACTTGAAGCAGATCTCGTACTCGTTCACCGACGGAGGCGCCCCGCTCGGTTGGACCAGCGAGTTGGTGCGGCTGATGCCCCACACCCCGGCGACTTTCCCGGACCCTTTCGGTGCCGCCGCTGTCTGCGCGTTGGCCGCGTGGGGATTGTGACAGTCCTCGCACTCGGCGTGCCTGGGCGCGGCCCCGGACACTTCGGGCAGGGTGTGGGCGGGATCGGTTGGCGATTCCGCCGCGTCGTGCACTCCCGTGACTCGATAGGTCGGATGGTTATAGGTCTTCGAGAACTCGGTCTGGATATCGCGACCGATCGCCGACGGACCGTGACAGCTTCCGCACGTCTGCTCTTCCAGCCCCTTCAACATGCGAGCCGCCGTCGTCGCCGTGTGCGGCTTGTGGCAGCTCTCGCATCCGTTGGTGGCGACCGTCGTGTAGCCGGTATGCGCTCCTTGCGTCGCATCAAAGGGCTTGGTCGACGTCATGTGGGTGCTCGGGTTGGAGGCCCAGTACTTCTGCTGATGACAGACCAGGCACATCGACGATCCCGAGTTGTTCATGACGAGAAACTTCTTCGTCGTCGGGTCGATGTCCATCTGGTGGGCATCGTGGCAGCTGACGCACTGGACCTGTCCTGCGGCATCGAGCGAGACGGGGCTTCCCGCCGGCGGGTTCACGATGGTGGAACCGGTGACAGGCACGAACGAAATTGGATGATCGTCGCCGAGGTTGGTGCCGAGCGCGGACGCACCTGTCAGTTTGCCAGTGGCCAGCCCCGACATCGGGATCTGGCCGGCGCCCACCGTGTTTCCGATGGCGATGGTGCCGTCGTGACAGCTCAGACACAGCTTCGACGACCCCTGAGGCACGCCCGGCGTTGCCGCCATCGTGGAACTCGAGTACGGCGTATACGTGGCAGTCGAGAGTGTCTGACTCCACAGCGGCGACACGGGACTCGAGTTGTGCGGCGTGTGGCAGAAGATGCAGATCTCGGTCGTCGTGGTGGCTTTCACGGGACCGGGGCCGCTCGTCGACAGATTGTGTTTGTTGGTCGGGGCTGTGACACTTTGCTGCGCCGACACCTGCGACATCGCGGCTGCCGCCACGAGCCACAGGCCAAGTGCGCCCCAGAGGAGGCGCGTCATGGAGCCCCCTTCATATATTCGAACACCTGCACCCGGCGGTTCGCCGAGTCCGCTACGTACACGACATCGTTCACGATCGCGATTCCAGAAGGGAGCCACAGCTGGCCCGCTCCTCCTCCAGACCCACCGAAGGTGAGCAGCAGGCGTCCTTCCGGGTCGAAGATCTGAACGACGTCGTTCATGCCTTCGACAACGTAGATGTGGCCGCCGCTGTCGACCGCGATCCCTTTGGGTTTGTCGAAATCTCCTGGACCGTCGCCAAGGCGGCCGAACGTCGACACGACCTTGCCATCGCGGCTGAGTACCTGGACCCGGAAATTGAGCGTGTCGGTCACCAGCAGACGGCCATCTGCCGCGACGACGATGTTGGTCGGGAAGTTGAACTGGCCCGGTGCGCTACCTCGGGTGCCCAACGTGCCGAACATCGCACCGTTCAGGCCGAGCACGACGACACGGCTCTGGGCCGTGTCGACCACATACAGCCGGTCTGCGGACGCGGCGAGTCCGGTCGGCCGTACGAAGCCGTCGCGCGGCCCGCGGCTCCACTCGACGCGGCCTTTCGCATCAAGGCACAGCACCCGACCCGACACCGAGTCGGTGACGAAGATGTGTGTACCGACAACCGCAACGCCGATGAGCGAGGCTGCGTCGACCTTGATCGTCGAGTAGTCGGAGCGTTCGGCGTTATAGACGTGAATGACGCCTCCCACCGAGTCGGCCACATACACACGACGGTCCGGACCGACGGCGATGCCGTAGGGTTGCGTCATGGACTTCTCGGCGGACCCGCCGATGACGACGCGCAGGAACCTGGAAAAGGCCGACGGAGGCCGACGGATGGCCTGCGGAGTGAGCGTTCGCAGATAGCGGATGCGTGGGCGCTCGGGCAGCGATGGCCACACCAGTGGGCCAACGCCTTGTGCGCTCGTGAGCGGCGCCGTCAGGAGCGCCAGCCCGATCGTCAGGAGGACGCGCAGCGCGGTCATCGCACACGGAAGCCGAACTGGCGGATGACGCTGAATCGAATCTGCTGTCCGGCGAACGCGTCGGGTCCCATCATGCCTGGATACAGCATGCGGCTGTGGCTGCGCCTGTACTCGAGGGCGAAGTTCAAGGTCCGGAGGCGGTACTCGAGCCGTGCAAACGCACTGAGCGCATCCTGGTTGAACTGAGTACGAGATGCGGAGGCAATCTCGCTGCGGAGCCAACCCGACAGACGCAGGTCCTGTTTGATGGAGCCGTTGATACCGACGCTCCAGAACAGGCTGTTGTCGCGGCCAGCGCCAGCCGCACCGTCGAAGTCGTTGCCGAAGTGTCCGGCCGTTGCCGACACGAAGTTCTGTCCGATGAGGCGAAACGACGCGGTGCTCGAGAGCGTGCGCTGGAGGTTATGAATGAACGTGGCGGCGCGGCCACGCGTGATGTCCAACTGCTCGGCGCTGGTGGTGAACGATCCACGCTTGGCCTGGGCCTGGGCCGAGACTCGAATACGCTCGGCTTCGTAATTCCCGAATTCGAGGATCTCGTCGCGATACAGCTCACGGTCGTACCCGGCGGAAGAGCCAAACCAGCCGACGGTGGTCGACAAGTGTGTCTCGCCAGACCAGGAGTCGGTGCTGCCGCGGCGCCCGTCTGGTGTCGCGTTGATGCCCAGACCACGTGTGGCGCCCATGCCCCCGCTCATGTAGCGCGAGTTCGCCTGGTACGCCAGACCTGCGTCGGCCGAGCGCGTCGCCACTGTCACGGGCGAGTTGCCTACCACCTGTTGCCGCTGACCGGCCGTGCCGGTCGTGGTGGCAATGAGTCCGGGCAGCAACTCGGCGTGCGCGGATATCGATCCCAGCAGAGCGGCGGTCGACGCCGTGTCTCCCGACTGGCGGTCGGCGTTGCCGAGCACACGAAACGAGAAGCGCGACGTCGGTTCGTAGTTGTAACCAATCTGGCCGTATTGCGCAGTCGATGCCCCTGTCGACGACACGGGCGCATAGGCGCCGGTGGCGGCGTCAACCGGCGTGACGAACACCGAGCGCGCGAATGCGTTGCGCTGACCCGCATGGACGGTCAGCCGCGTTCGCGCGGTCAACGTCGCGCCGAAGTCGTAGTCGAGAAGACCGAGTTTCTGCGAAAAGGTCTGCTCGAGCACGTTCTCGGACTGGGTGGCCTGATACCTGAACGTCTGGTGCGTGGACGCCGTGTTCTTGAGGACCGACGCCGACAGATCCCTGTCGCTCTGAGTCGCGCGGTAGTTGCCGCCGGCAATCTCCGACTGGCTGCGCCGGTAGCCCAGTTCAACCTGCGGAAAGCGCTCGACGTTGACGTGCCAGTCAAGGTTCAGTTCGCGGTTGAGCGACTCGAAGTCGGCCGCCGGGATTCCTGACGCCGCGAACAGACCGCTGCGAATCGGGTTGGAGAGCGCGAGGTCGCCGGCCGACGTGCTGCGAACGCGCGACATCTGAAACGAGAACGGCATGGCACTGGCCGGCAACAGGGTCGCTCCGACCTTGTACCCAAGATCGCCGGCACGGCCGTTCTGGCTGTCGAGTCCCGTCGTTTCGGCTGACAGATTGCTCGTTCGGAACGTACCTTGAACGTTGTATCGGAACACGCGCGGGTCGAAGAGCGTCGATTGCCAGCCAAGCGAGTAGTTCTGGCCAACCGAATTATTCTGGTTCTTCTGATCCGCTGCCTGGGTGGTGCTCCGGGCCACGCTGACTTCGGCCGAGCCGTCGACGGTGGTCTGGGCACGGCCCGCCCCAGCGTGGAGCCACACCGCGCCGACAAAGAGGGCGAGACGGGCGCGATTCACTGCGCCGCTCCTGTTGCCTGAATGATCGCCGCCGATCGAAGTTCGCTCAGCCAGGCCTCCTTGCGCTCGGTGCACCGCCCGTTGGTGAGATCCGTCACGAGCGAGTCGACCACCTGGGCGAAAGCCTTGTGTTCGGGCGGACGCACGTCCGACACGAGCACGATGTGATAGCCGTAAATCGTTTCGACGATCTCACTTGGTGCGCCGACCGCGAGGGTGCTCACGATCTGTTCGAAGGGACTGGCGAGGCTGCCGCGATGGATGAAGCCCATGTCGCCACCGTTCTCTCGGCTCGGATCGGTCGAATAGGCTCGCGCAACCTCGCCGAACGGCGCGCCTGCGGCGAGCGCCGCCCGGGCACTGGCCGCACGGGCCTTGGCCTCTCGCCACTGATCGGCCGTGCTGCTCGGATCGACACCGACTGTGACGGCGTGGACGTGTACCTGCTCCGGCTCGACGAACCGATCGGTGTGTTCGCTGAAGAACTGCCGCGCCTGCTCCTGTGTGACGCGGCAGCGGGCAGTGACGGCACGGTCGTAGCTCTTCTCGATGACGAGTTGCCTGGCAATCTCCTTCCGAACTGATGCGCGCGTGACACGCGCCGAACGCAGCGCCTCATCGATCTTGCGGGGACCGCCGTACCGGGCCACCGTCCGTGTCCACGCGGTCTCGAGGTCTGCGGGTGATGCCACGATGCCTTGCTGCACACCCGCCTGATACACGAGTTCATCGTCAACGACGGCCTTCAAGGCTTGCTGCTTCAGTGTCGTCATCTTCTCGGGACTGACGTTCCGGTGGAAGGACTCCTCGGGAATGAGTGCCGAGAGCGCCGCCGCGAGCCTGCTGTTCGGAACCGGGACACCATTCACGCGCGCAACCTCCACGTCGGTGGCTTCGGCCGACGCCGGCGGGTGCGATGGGACTGGCCGCTGGGCGAACGAGACGGCCTCGCCCAGGGGCAGCACGAACAACAGACACGCGACGAGCTTCATACGACCCCGGTCCTTACTTGTTGTGGCAGGCCTTGCACATCTGACTGCCCGTGTTGGCCTGGCGGAGGAAGCCGCCGTTGGTACCGTTCAGGGAGTTGTTGTGCGCGTCGTGACAGCTCGCGCACTCGACCGTGGCGGTGGCCGATGAACTGCCGAAGAGCGGCAACTGGCCGCCGGCACCGTTGACGTAGATGCGCGCGCCTGTCTGCGTGATTGCCGTGTAGTGAGAGGGGTCGGAGGTCAAGGCAGTCTGGTAGACGACCGCCACGGGGTGGTCGTTTCGCAGGTCCGACCCGATGAACGGCAGTCCGCCGCTCATGACGTTCGCCGTGCCACCAGTGCCGTTCGTGTACGTCGCCTTGCGGTTCGGTCCAGCCGTGAACGAGACCGAGCCGCCGGTTGGTGCCGTGCCGAACGCGATGCCGTTGACGTTGGTCACCACGTCCATCGCAATCGTGCCGTCATGACAACTCATGCACGCCCCCGATATGCCCGCTGCCACGGCTGATCCCGTTGCCACGGTCTTGCTCGTGGAACTGGTGTAGACCTGATAGGACGCACCGGTCGGATTGGACCTGTTCCAGAGCGGCTGATTCGTCGAGCCGCCATGCGGCACGTGGCAGAACACACATGTCTGGCCATTGATGGTGGCGTTGGCGTTGCGGACAGCCGATCCGTTGCTGAGATCGTGCGGACCGCCCGCGATCTGCGCCGTGAACTGCGCGTAGCTGGTGCCGGAGAACAGCAGGAGCACGGCGCCTGCAAGAATGCCTGTTCGTTTCATTTCGTTGCTCCATGGATGTATTGAAAGACCTGCACGCGCGAGTTCCCCTGGTCGGCTACGTAGATGCGATCCTCTTCATCAACCGACACTCCCGCTGGCAGGAAGAACTCGCCGGGATTCCTGCCGCCCGAACCGACAAAGAGCAGCAACTGGCCCTCCTCGTCGAAGATCTGGAAGTTGTTGAAGGACGCGTCGATCACGTAGACGTGGCCCTCGCTGTCGACACCGACGCCCTTCGGGCGATTGAATGAGCCCAGTGAGTCACCCAGCTCGCCGAATGCCTTCAGGAACTGCCCCGCGGCATCGAAGATCTGGATCCGGAAGTTGAGCGTGTCTGCCACGTACAACCGGCCGCTGCGATCGACGGTCAGGTTGGTTGGAAAATTGAACTCGCCGTTCTCCGCACCGCGGCGCCCGATGGTCTGCTGCGGCGAACCGTCGAGTGTGGAGTAGCAGAGCACCTGGTGTTTCGCCGAGTCCGCGACGTACAAGCGGTGATTGACTCGGTCGATCGTCAGACCCGAAGGGTTCGAGAGTTCACCGTCGTGACCGATCGCGATCTGCAACCGACCGTCGGGCGAGTACCCGAAGATGCGTTTGAGCGTGGCATCCGCCACGAAGGCGACACCGCCGTCGTCAACAGCGACACCAATGGGCTTGGTCAGCTTGCCAGGACCGTCCTCGCCGACAAACGTGACCACCTGCGCGTCGGGATCGAACACGAAGGCGCGCCGTGCGGCGGTGTCGGCGACGTAGACCCTGCCCTGCTTCGACACGGCGACGCCGTACGGCTTCAGCAGCGTGTCTGAAGACGCGCCCGCATCCTGCGGCCCGAGAAGCATCAGTGCCAACTTCGATGGCTTCTTCGTCGGCTTGAAGTCGTTCACACCTTGATAACTCCGCACGTAGCGGATGCGCGGTTGTTCGGGCGGGAGCGGCCACACCAGCGGCGCACTCGACGCCTTGCTGGTCGCTGCCGACTTTCCGGCACTCCTCTGTGCGACGACATCAGTCGTCGCGAGACACGCGATCGCGGCTGCGATGTGTGCGAGCGCCAGCGTTCGCTTGGCGTGCGGATTCATGATCGGCTGTGGCCTTCAGCAAATCGTGAGCCATCTACTGATCGACGCGCGTTGATCGACGCGCGCCCTCAACGATCGACTCGAATCGACAGCGTAGATACGCGTCGGTATTGCGATTGCATCGCAGCCACTCACACGCGGTGATTCACGCGTGGCCAGCACTCGATGATGTCATTTCGATTCGGTGAGCCATGAACCTTTCCCAGTCCGCTGCACCATCCATCCTTGCCTTCGCCACAACATTGCACCTCGCACTCGTCGTCTTGCGCGGACATCGCATCGGTGGCGGCCCGGCACTATATTTCGTGAGCGCAGTTTCATTCTTGTTTGCCGGATCGCCGTGGTTGCTGCCGTCGCCAACGGGCATCGTCGTCGGCTTCGCCGCACACATCGCGTGGTTTATCGCGTGCGAGCGCTTGCTCAACACACCATCGCTGCAGGCGATACCCACGGCGCCAGCAACGAGAGCTGCGCCGCTGAAGGCTCCGTCACCGCCCATTGGCGTCGCGAAGGCGGCGCGCACTCGAGCGAAGGTTGCGAGCATTCAGCCGAAAGGCTTTGTGCAGGTATCAGTCATGGCGGTCTTCGACGAGACGCCGGATATCAAGACCTTCAGGCTCGCGCGACCGGAAGGCTTCAACTTCACAGCCGGCCAGTTTCTGACCGTTCGGTTGCGTACAGATGGACGCGAGCATGTGCGTTGTTACTCGATCAGTTCTTCGCCGTCCGCAAGCGGGTACGCCGAAATTTCGGTGAAGCGAATCGGACACGTGTCGAGTGCGTTACACGCTTCGCTTCGTCCTGGTTCACTGCTGACGGTTCGCGCGCCGGCGGGTTCCTTCCTCTATCCGACAGACGATGAGCGACCACTCGTGCTGCTGGCGGGTGGCGTCGGCATCACTCCGTTGATGTCCATGCTTCGCTACTCAGTGGAGGCGGACCCGGGCAGACCCGTCACGCTCTTCTACTCGGTGCGACGAGCAGCGGATGTGGCGTTCAAGGACGAATTGACCCTGCTCTCGAAGCGAAACGCTCACGTGCGCATCTTCATCGCGATCAGCGACGACATTCCGGAGCCCGGCCAGTTCCCCGGTTTCATCAGTCAGGAACTGGTCACGACCACGGTGCCGGATGTGGCCCATGCTGTGTGCCTCATTTGCGGGCCGCCACCAATGATGACGGCCATGACGTCGATGCTGACGTCCGTCGGCGTGCCGAACTCGCAGATCCGCTTCGAAGTCTTTCAAGCGGCCGTGGCGGTGGCCAGTCGGCCGGACACCGTCATGCATTCACCCTTGGTCAGCGACACCGCCGTCGGCGAGACCTCTCACGACGTCAGCTTCGAGCGCAGCCACCGCAGGACAACCATAACCGATGCGCAGACGCTGCTGGAGGCGGCCGAGGCGTGCGGAGCCGAGATTCCGTCGCTATGCCGCGCGGGCGTGTGCGGGACCTGTCGGACACGCGTCCTCAGTGGCGAAACCCACTGCTCCTCTTCTGTACTCGACGATGAGGACCGCGCTGCGGGCTATGTTCTCGCCTGCGTCACGCAGGTCGCCAGCCACTGCAGCGTGGAGGCGTAACGTGGCCACTTCGGTCACTGTTCCCCGGACCGCCACACCCGTTCACCGCGACGGCCCCTCCGCGCAGGCTCACACGCTCGGTGCGTTCCGCAACGTGCTGGTGCTGTGCGCAATGGCGACCATCAGCATTGCGGCGTACATCTTCGTGGGCCTCGACGGGTGGGCCTACTACACGGCCCCGGCCGCTGTGCGCGGGTACGCCGCCGGCCATCAGCTCTTACGACCAGCAGGCAGCGTCGGACACCTCTTCGGAGTGTTTGGCTTCCTGATGATGCTGGTGCCAGTCGTCTACGCCGTCCGCAAGAAGGTGAAACGCTTCCGAAGCGTCGGCAACATGAAGACCTGGCTCGACGTGCACGTCTTCTGCGGCGTCATCGGGCCGGTGTTCGTCACCTTCCATACATCATTCAAGTTCGGCGGCCTCATCTCGGTCGCTTATTGGTCGATGGTGGCAGTCGTCCTCTCGGGATTCATCGGTCGGTATCTCTTCAACCGCATTCCGCGCAGCCTTCGCGGGCTCGAGCTCGGCAAGGCCGATCTGGATCGCCGGACCGCTGAACTCGGAGCGGCTCTGTCCTCGTCGGACGTGCCGGAGCCGTTGCTCCAGGCGATCGAGAGTTTCGAGCAGCGCGTCGTGCCTGCACAGGATCCGTCCTACTTCGCGTTGTTCGCAGACGAGGCGTACCTTCGGCGTGAAGTGTCGCGATTCCGGGTCGAGGCAGCCGCGGTCGAGAACGCCCCCGATGTTCAGGAGGTGATCGCCATCGCCACCGAGCGCGCGACCCTGCGTCGAAGAATGGCATTCCTGCGAAGGACGAAACGTCTGTTCGATCTGTGGCACGTCTTCCACATGCCGCTCGTCTACATCATGTTCACGATCGTCGTCGCGCACGTGGTCATCACTCTGTACATGGGGTATGTGCCATTCATGGATTGAACGCAGCCAAGGCAAGTGAGGAACACGAGTGGCCATCAACTGAACGCGCTGACGCAGCCTCGACCCTGGCTGTCTGGGTGGAGGTGTGTCTGCCCGAGGGCGTGCCGGCTCCTGATGCTCATCGGCCTGACGCTGCTGGTCTCGCAGACGGCCCGCGCCGGACAACTGGGAGCGCTACTCTCGCCAGGACCGTTGGCTCGCGCACACCGGACGTTGGAGGGCGCGAAGTGTGCGCAGTGTCACGAGGCGGGCCGCAAGGTGAGCGCAACGCGCTGCCTGACGTGCCACAAGCCGGTGGCTGACCGCGTATCCGCTCACAAAGGCGTCCACCGTCAGGCGACCGAGTGTGTGAGCTGCCACAAAGAGCACGCCGGCCTCGACGGCGATCTTCGTCATCTGGACGTCCGCGCGTTCAACCACACGACGGACACGAGCTTTCCGCTCGATGGACTGCATGCCAAGGTCGGCGCCAGTTGCACGGCGTGCCACAAGGGCCGCTCGTTCCTGGAAGCAAAGTCCACGTGTGACAGCTGTCACGCGGACGTGCACAAGGGCGCGCTCGGCGCTTCCTGCACCAAGTGCCACTCGACCACCGTCGCCTTCAAGTCGGCGCGAGCACAGTTCGATCATTCGACGGCACGCTTCCAGCTGACCGGCGCTCACCAGCGCGTCGCCTGCGAGCAGTGCCACAAGGGCGCCGTGTACAAAGGTGTCGCCTTTGCTTCGTGCACCTCGTGTCACAAGGAGCCACACGACAACCGGTTCGGCCCGACCTGCACGTCGTGCCACACGACCGAGCGATGGAGCACGCAGACCATCCAGCATGCGAAGACGGCGTTCCCGCTGACAGGCGCGCACGTCAAGGTCGCGTGCGCGAAGTGTCATACCGGGCGCACCATGACCGAGCCGCTGCGGTCGGACAGGTGTGCGGCGTGCCACGTCAATGTCCATCGCGACAGCATCAAAGAGGACTGCGCAACCTGCCATTCGGACACCACGTTCAAGGACGCCACGTTCGATCACAACAAGCGAACCGCGTTCGCGCTCGAAGGCAAGCACGAAGGCCTGAGCTGCGTGAAATGCCACTCGAACGTGTCGTCGGGCGAAGTGCCCCTCGCGAGGCGCACGGCTGATTACAGCGGTGCGCACACCGAGTGCGTCTCCTGTCATGCCGACAAGGATCCACACAAGGGGGCGTTTGGCCGGGCGTGCGACTCCTGTCACAAGCCTGCCACGTTCGCCGTGAAGGACTTCCGGCATCCCCGCGAGCCTGCGTTCTTCGGTGGACAACATCAACCACTCGACTGCGTCAAGTGTCATCTGCCTGACCAGGCGGCTCGGCCAAAGGCCACGACGCCTCTGATCGCGTGCGTCTCGTGCCACGCCGACACACACCTCGGTCAACTCGGATCGTCGTGCGACCAGTGTCACACCGTTGACGGCGTGAAGTTCAAGGCGCTGGCGTTCTCACACGACCGAGCGCGGCTGACGTTGACCGGCAAACATCAG
>JBEBGB010000355.1:0-5417 GCA_040081675.1 Vicinamibacterales bacterium | reverse complement strand
TCCTGCAGCACGCGTAGCAACTTGATCTGTGTGGCCAGGTTCAGCTCGCCAACTTCGTCGAGGAACAGCGTGCCGCCTTCGGCGGCTTCGAATCGTCCCTTCTTCGTGCCGTGGGCGCCAGTGAACGCGCCCTTTTCGTAGCCGAAGAGTTCAGACTCGATGAGGTCCTGCGGCAGGGCGGCGCAGCTGACCTTGATGAACGGCTTCTTTGCGCGCGCGGAATTGTAGTGAAGCGCATGCGCGATGAGCTCTTTGCCCGTGCCCGACTCGCCGCGCAGGAGCACCGTGGTGTTGGTGCGGGCCACCTGCGCAATCTGCTCGTAGACCTGCCGCATCGGTCCACTGGTCCCGATGATGTTGGAAAAATCGTAGCGCTCCTTCAGTTCCTGACGCAGATGCGTGTTTTCGTCGACGAGCTTCTGCTTGTCGGCCACGATCAACCGATGCACGCGAACGGCCTGCGCAATCATCGACCCGACGACGCCGAGGAACTTGGCGGTGCGGTTGTAGTCGCGGTCGGCCTTGAAGCGCAAATCGATGCTGACAGCGCCAATGGTCTTGCGTTCGAGTGTGATCGGTGCCGAGACGTAGCTCAACTCCTGCTTGCCCAGTTCAGGCCGGTCCGAGAGCCGGTGCATGAACATGGGCTCCCTCGACATGCGCGGTACAACGACGGGCTTGCCCGTCGACAGCACCTGTCCGATGATGCCCTCGCTGCCATTGAACCGCACGCGTTTGCCAGGTGCGATGGCGCCGGCCGACGCCTCGAGTTCGACTTCCCCCGTGTTTTCGTCCCGCAGCACGACAGCTCCGCGCACGGCGCCGTGGTGACGCACGAGGATCTCGAGCACGCGGCTGAGTGCGGCGTGCAGGTCGAGCGTCGCCGACAGGGCCTGGCTCGCCTCGAGAAGCGTGGACAGCTTGCGAAGCTCACCGGCATGCGCTTCATCCGGCTCCATCCACTGTGCCACCGTGCTCTGCGAAGACATACGACCACTCCCGCGAATGTCGGACCCGAGAGTCGACACCATCTACGCCAGCAAGCCCGGTTCCATGGTTGTGCCGGTGCCGTGGGCGCACGGATCGCGCAAAACAGGCGGGATCCTTCGAGTTCGCCTGCGCCAAGACATGGAGACACTTCAGACAAATTTGTAAAAAGCACCCGGGTCGCTCTACATATTTGTCTGACCGATCGGTAGGCTGGTCCACGCGCCTGCCCGAGTGCGCGCTCGCGGAAGCCCGACCGACAAGCCTGTGAGTTTTGGAAGGGACGCGCTACAAAACCGTGAGCGAAGTACTAAGGGGTCACGCCGAAATCGACAGATTCCACCGCAGAGCCGAGGCTGTTCCGCGCGGTGAACACGAGCGAGTAGCGTCCAGATGCCAGGGGCGCGAGCGGCACGTCCACTTGAATGGCCGTTTCGAGCGCGGCCACGCGCGTCGGCGTCAACTCGCGAACGGCTGCACCAAATCGACTTTGGAGTCGGACGGTGACCTCGGGTTCGCCGCCCTGATGGACAAGGGGAATGCGCACGACGAGATGCTCAGCGCGACTGAACTCGCGTGCGGCCACAGGCGCCACGACCGCGGTGTTACCGAGGATCGCGCGCACGTCACGAAGCGATCGCGACCTGAAGACAGCGGCCGTGCCAAACGCCACGGTGTTCGGAAAGGCAGCCACGGTCAAGTCTCGGACGTCGTGGTCAAGCACCCGACCCGCCGGGTCGAGCACGTCCATCTGCACGAGCAGCGTGCCCGGCACACTCTTGAACGCGAGTTGCGGCCGATCTCCGGGTGCCAGCGACGCGCCTCGGCCGGACGGCCCCGTCGTGCCGTCGAACACAGGCGTGCCGTCCATCGTGGTCACGTTCATCGTGACGCGGGCGGGAGTGATGACCGCCCCACGGCCGCTCGGTACGCGTGGAGCCGGCTCCCAGACGAACGCCACAGCAGTGGCGCCGCCGTCGCTTGCTGATTGACCAAACCAGGTCCGAATCAGCGGGCTGCTGTGTCGCGGCACCTTCCACCCTTCGGGCAAGGAGAAGGTTCGTGGAGCCAGGGCGCCCGTGTCCACGGCGACACCGTAGCCAGCCCTTGCTCTGACCAGGCTTCCCGGCGCGCGAACCGCGACATTCACAAACTGAAAGCGGCCACTTGACGCGCTCTTCGAGGGTGCCAGCGAAAGCAAGTAGTAGCGGCTCGCGTCGCGGAGCGCACGTTGCAGTCCGGCGTTGACACCAGCGTCGCCATTCACCACCAGGCCCGTGGTCCGCTCGGCCAACGCAAGCAGCGCATCCGGCGTCACGTGGGCGGGCGCTGCCGCATCGACCGTGCTGGCTTGAACCGGCGTGGGTGACGGCCTGAAGGCATAGACGGCGACGTGCGCCAGATTCGCCGCGCGTGCAATGGAGTCGAGCGCAGGCAGCGGTCCATCGCGCCGGGATGGCACGGCTCCTGAGATTCCATTGCTGACCACAATCAGCGTCTTGCGTCCGGCGGGAAACTGACCCAGATGCGCAGCCAACGCGCTCACCGCCGACAACGCGATTTGGTTGCGCGCGGCGTCGAGACGGGCTGGCGCGCCAGCGAAGAAATCCCGTTCGAACGCTGAACGCGGGGTGTAGTCGCCCTGCCTGGGTGACGCGGTCTCCACACTGCGAGCGGCCACGTCGCGATCGGCAGTCATGCGAAGCGACACGAGCGAGTCGAGTGGCTTGACGACCATCACGAGATCGCGCGGTCCAAGCGTGGAACGAATGAAGGTCGCCACCTCGGTCCGCACCCGTGCGAACGCGGCGTCATCGCTCAGGTGGTACTCGTCGACGAAGATACCAATGAGTCGATCGGCGTTGGTCGCGGCCGCCTTCTCTTCGTCGTCGCTGGCGATGGGAGAAAGCGGCGTGGCCCCGTCGCTCGGCGGCACCACGAGCCGCGCCGAGTGCACCAGCAGTGGCTCGCCCGCGTCTGTCACCACGAAGTCGGTCGCAGACAGCGGCGAACGAGCCGGGCCGGCGTCGTCGACGACAACATCGAGGGTTACGGCCGGCGGTGTGGCCTGCGCGGACACGACCGCGCCCGACAGACACAACCAAGCGATAACCCTGAGTCGCACGCGTCAGCTCGTGACTCTGAAACCGACCAGCTCTTTCACGGGTGCGCCGGCACCCGTCGCCGTCAACTCGACGACGTACTCGCCCGGCGCGAGCGTGGCGAGTGCGAGATCGATATCACGTGCGCCTTCGCCGCCGGCCCCAGCTTGAGTGACTGGCAGGTCGCCGATTGACTGACCGGTCCTGTTCAACAGGCGCGCCGTCACTGTCTGTGCGGCCGCGCCGGTGCCGTAGGTCGCGAGTCGAACAAACACGCGTTCAGATCGGGTGAACTCGCGCGTCGCCGTTGGCACGGCCCTCGGGTCGGTCTTGAGTTGCTGGAACTCGCGCACCGTACGTGCGCGAAACATGCTGGGCGTCGCCATGACGGCGTCGGGGGCAGTAAGGTCCGGCACAGCAACTTCTCGAATCTCGCTGTCGAGCACCTCGGCACCCGCGCTCTCGACAGCCAGTCGCAACTGCACCTTGCCCGGAGCGGCCTCGAAAGTCACCGAACCGCCTTGCGGGATGGTCGCGACCGACGCGGTTGCCTCCGGCGATTTGCCGCGGAAATACGGTGAGCCGTCAGGCGCAACGGCAGTCACCGACATGCGGGCAGGTGTGTCGCTGGCACGGGCGGCCGATCCCGGCGCGCGAGGCACTGGCTCCCACACGAATGTGATCCGCGTCTTGCCCGCTGCTCCGCGTTCGGTCCCAATCCAGGTGCGCACCAGGCGAGAACGCGATGGTGTCGTCACCGCGGCAAGAGCGGTTTCGACGGCCTTCGGCGCTTCTATCTTGATAGGCGTCAACGCGCGCTTGGCATCTTCGGCCGTGAACGCCCAGTACCCCTTGCGCGCCCGCACTTGTACGCCCGGACGTTTGACGCGCACCCGAATCTCGTGGAACTTGCCGTCGGTGGCGGTGAACGTCGAGTTGTAGCCGAGCAGATAGTAGGCACTGTTGTCGCGGACGATCTGCTTCATGCCCATCGTCAGATCGTTTCTGTTGACGATGGCTCGACCGTCCGTGTTGATGGCCAGCGTTCGTAGCGTCTCCATCGTCGAGTTCAGATACTGCCGATCGATGGACTGCCCGATGTTCTGGTCGATCCCGAATTCGCCAGTCGAGAGCCCGCGCGGATCGACGGCATAGATCGCCACGTTGTTCTTGTTCGCCGTGTCGTACAGATCGCGAAGATCCGACTCCATGTCGTTGCCTGCGGAGAAGGCGGCACGGTTCTCCATCACGCTGTTCCCTCCCGCAAACGGATCGCCGGCGGCGGCGTTACCGGAACCGGGGATCGTGGCAATCTGGTCGCGCATCTGCGGCGGGAGCATGCTGTTGTAGCCCTCGCTCACCAGGATGAGCGCCTTGCGGCCTTCCTTGAGGCCGCCCATGTGCACGATGAGCGACTTCATCGCCGACAGCGACACCTGATTGCGAACCTTCTCGACGATCTCGGTCGGATAGTAGGCGTACTGCTGTTCGAAGTCGTTGCGCGGTGTGTAGTCGTACTTGCGTCCCCTGAATTGCTGCAGGCCTCGGACGACGGCGTCCTGATTGCGGGTCATCCGCACGGCTGCGATCGCCTCGAGTGGATACATGACGCCGACCATGTCGCTCGGGCCAAGCTGGGTCTGGACAAAGCGCGCGAGCTGGTCTCGCGCACTCATGCTGTTCTCCAGCCGCACATGGTAATCGTCCATGAAGAACGCAAAGAGACGCACGTCATCGCGCGAGGCTTCCATCTCCTCGTCCAGGTCGGTTCGAATCTGACGCGGCGGCTCCTTCACGCTCGACATGAGGCCGCCGTCCAGAGAAATCAGCTTGAAGGTTTCGATCGACTGGGCCTTGCCCTGTTCGACTACTTCGAAGTCTTCGGGCTTGAGGTCTCCGATGGGGTTCCCGTTCTTGTCGGACACGATGACGTCGACACGAACGAAGTTGATGCCCGTTCGGAAGACCGGCTGGCCGTCCGGACCGGTGGGAGGGGCCGGAGCCTGCGCTGCGGGCGCCCCTGCGCCGGCCTGTTGCGCGTGGCCGGGAACCACCGCGACCAACGCAGCGGTGAGGATTGCGGCGGCGGTGAGACGGAAACGCTTCGCCATGTTGATATCTTAGCCTCGGCGCCTGCTAACATCACGCGCTGTGACACAGCTCTCGACCGACATGGTCCACGCGCCCCTGACGCGCCTGTCAGAAGATGAACTGCTGTTCCGCGACGGCGTCCACGAGTTCGCGGATCGCGAGATTCGGCCCCTGGTTCGCCAGATGGACGAACACGCGAAGATGCCGGCGTCACTACTCGAGCGGCTCTTCGACCTG
>JBEBGB010000354.1:0-5418 GCA_040081675.1 Vicinamibacterales bacterium | reverse complement strand
CAGTTCTTCTTCCACTACGACTATCTCGACGAGAACAGCACGGTCGCCAACGGCAACGTGGGCTGGTACATCGTGAAGATCGCCGATGGAACGCGGGCCGTCGAGATGAGCCGATCCTTCGACGCGATGTTCGAGAATTCGTCGGCGGAAACCAAGACCACCACTGAAAAGGGATTCGTCGAGAGCTTCGCGAAGCAGATCGGCGACATCGGCGCCATCATGATTGCGGTGTCGACGGTGGTTCTCTTGATGTTCGGCCTGGTTGCCGCGAGCACCATGGCGCAGTCGGTGCGGGAGCGAACGAGTGAAATCGCCGTGCTGAAGACGCTCGGATTCACCGGCCCGGCGATTCTGGCGCTGGTACTTGCCGAGTCGCTGTTCATTGTGTGCCTCGGCGGCGGCCTTGGGCTTGGACTCGCCTCGCTCATCGCGCAGCAGGGAGACCCGACCGGTGGCCTGCTGGCCGTCTTCGTGCTGCCCGCCGGCGACGTGTGGCTTGGCGCAGGGTTGATGGTGGCGATGGGGACGCTCGCCGGAATGATGCCGGCGGTGAGTGCCATGCAGCTCAAGATCACCGACGCCTTGCGGAGGAATTGACAGGTGTTCTGGCTGCGCCAAACCCTGGCCGTTCTCGCCCTCAACATCCGCACGATTCCGTCGCGGCTCAGCTCGTCGGCTGTGGCGATTATCGGCATCGCCGGAGTGGTCGTGGTATTCGTGTCGGTGCTGTCCATCGCCTCCGGCTTTTCAGCAGCGATGCAGGGGTCGGGTTCGCGCGGACGCGCCCTTGTGATGCGCAGCGGGGCGGACACCGAGATGACCAGCGGCCTTTCAGGGGCAGAGGTCGATATCATCCGGCAGGCGCCGGGTCTGGCGCGCGATGGGCAGAGCGGCGTCGTGTCCGCCGAGCTGTACGTGATTATCGACCTTGCCAAGAAGTCGGCACCCACCTTCTCTGCGAACGTGCCTCTGCGGGGGATTGAGCCCCTTGGGATGGCCCTTCGTCCGGAGGTGTCCATCGTTGCCGGACGGATGTTTCAGTTCGGCACCAACGAGGTCATCGCTGGCCGTGGTGCGAGCGGGCAGTTCGTGAACCTGAACGTCGGCGACACCATCGCGTCCGGCCAGAACCGGTGGCAGGTCGTCGGTGTGTTCGAAGCCGATGGGGCCGTGTCCGAAACCGAAGTCTGGTGCGACGCACGGACGCTGCAGGGCGCCTACCGTCGCGGCAACACCTATCAGTCTCTGTTGGCGTCGCTCGAAACGCCGGAGACCTTCGACACGTTTCGCGACTGGCTCACGACGAACCCGCAATTGAACGTCTCGATTCGTCGAGAAAACGAATACTACGCAGGGCAATCGCAGACGCTGACCAGGCTCATCCAGACGGTCGGCTTTGCCATTGCCGGGCTCATGGGTATCGGCGCGGTGTTTGGCGCGATCCTCACGATGTATACGGCCGTGTCGACGCGCGCGCGAGAGATCGCGACCCTTCGAGCGCTTGGCTTCGACACCAGCTCTGTCATCGTGTCGGTACTCGCCGAGTCGATGGTGCTCGGCGCAATTGGCGGAGTACTCGGTGGAGCGGCCGCCTACTTCGGCTTCAACGGCTACCAGACGTCCACCATGAACTTCCAGACCTTCAGCCAGGTTGCGTTCGCATTTCGCGTGACGCCCAACCTGCTTGGCCTCGGACTCTTCTACGCCCTGACGATGGGTCTGGTTGGGGGCCTCTTACCGGCGCTTCGCGCGGCTCGGCTGCCGATCCCGTCCGCCCTGCGCGAACTGTAAGGGCCAGACAGTCCCTGAGCTCGGACCACGATGCGTGCGCGTCGCCACGATGCCTCTCGTGACGCTCCGTTCTGGCGGTAAGCTTGAACGCGCGAGCGAACGCTGAACCCAGCCTCGCACATTGCCTTGGCTCACACGCGCATCACCAGCCGCTCTCCAGCGGCCACCCTGCTTCTCGGACTGGTGGTGACCCTGGCCACCGTGCTGGCCTACTCGTGGTACATCTCGCGGCAAATCTCGGGTCTTCGTCAGCTGCAGACCGAGCTGACCGATCGCAACAGGCGCGACTCGTTGCAGCTGCTACGCATCCAGAGCGATCTCAACCAGCTCGCGCTGGCGATGCGGGACATGCTCGATCCTGACGAGACATACCCGGTGGCCGCCTGGTCGTCGCAGTTCGATCGCATTCGCGCCGATCTCGAGGATGCCATGCGGCAGCAGGAGCAGGTGTCTGCCGCCAGGCGCACGCCCGAACAGGCTCGATACCTGGAAAGTTCGGTGGCGCAGTTCTGGGACGCAGCGTCGCGAATCTTCGAGCTCGCGAGCGCAGGCCAGGCCGCCGAGGCGCGCGGGCAGATTCGGCTCTCGCTGCAGCCGCGACAGGCCGCACTGAGCACCACGGTCGCGCGCTTTCTCGTTCAAAACAACGAAAGCGAAGCGCAGACGGCCGAGCAGGTTCAGGAGATCTACGCGACGGTTCAGCGGCAGGTCCGATGGTTCCTGATCGCCACACTGGCAGCGATCGCGGTAACCGGTGCGCTGCTCATCAGGTCGAGCCAGCGCCTGTTCCAGCAGCTGGCCACGCTCTCGGAACAGCGTCGGGAGCTGACGCAACAACTCATCGAGACCCGCGAGTCGACCCTGCGGGAAATCTCGCGCGAACTCCATGACGAGTTCGGTCAGATCCTGACGGCCATTGGTTCCATGCTGGGGCGCGCCGGCAAGCAGGCACCCGAGACGTCCCCGCTGCGTACCGACCTGCGCGAGATCGCGCAAGTCGCCCAGGAAGCCCTGGACAACGTGCGTGGATTGTCGCAATCACTCCACCCGTCGATTCTCGAGGAACTCGGCCTTGGGAGCACGGTCGACTGGTACATGACGACTGTCGAAAAGCAATTGGGCCTGAGGGTTCACTACGAGCGGTCACGTGAGTTGCCCAAGCTGGACGACACAACCACTATTCACGTGTACCGCGTGCTGCAGGAGTCGCTGAGCAACGTGGCCAGGCATGCCGGCGTCCAGGAGGCATGGGTTCGACTGCGGTGGTCTGGAAGCGCCCTCGAGCTCGACGTTGAAGACCACGGGAAGGGCATGGGGACGCCGAGTGGACGCCGCGGCCTTGGCCTGGTGACGATGCGCGAGCGGGCCGCGCTTGTGGGTGGGACACTCGAGTGCGTGCAACCGCAGGGCGGCGGTACACTCGTACGCCTGAGGGTTCCAGTGGAAGGTAGCGCCGCAACAGCATGACTGAAGCCATCACCGTTCTGCTCGTGGACGATCACGCGCTCGTGCGCCGCGGCTTTCGCCGCATGCTCGAAGATGATGGGGCTCTGGCTGTTGTTGGTGAGGCGAGCAATGGCGAGGAAGCCGTGGCACGCTTCTCCGATCTCCGTCCGGCCGTTGTCGTGATGGATTCGGCGATGCCCGGCCTGAGTGGAATTGCCGCGACCCGCGCGATTCTGGCCAGCTACCCTGACGCTCGCATCCTCATGCTCAGCATGCACTCGGAAGAGACGCTGGTTCGGCAGGCGCTCGATGCCGGGGCACGAGGCTACGTGCTGAAGAGCGCGCTCGACCTCGATCTCGCCGCGGCGATCAAGCGGGTGTACGCCGGCGAACAAGTGGTTGACCCTGCCGTGGCCGGCGAGTCGGCCAGTGGGGAGGCGCGCACGCGGCTCACCACGCGCGAACTCGAAGTGCTCCAGTTGATCTGCAGTGGTTTGTCCAACAAAGAGATTGCCGTGCAACTGGGCTTGAGCGCGAATACCGTCGCTGTGCATCGCGCTCACATCATGAACGCGCTCGGCGTCCACAAGACCGCCGAACTGGTGATGTACGCCCTTCAGCACGGGCTGATCAATCCACTGTGAACCGCCGCGACTTCATTCATCGGACGAGTGTGGGTCTCGCGGGTGCGGCTCTGTTCGGGCCCGCCGGGGCCGAGGCACAGGCTGGTCTCGGATTTCGTCTCGTCGACGTCACGCGAGCTGCCGGACTGACGTTCCGCCATAACAACGGTGCCTACGGCGGGAAGCTGCTGCCCGAAACGTTGGGCTCGGGCTGTGCGTTTCTCGACTATGACGCCGACGGATGGCCCGACATTCTGCTTGTGAACGGCAGTGACTGGCCTGGGCATCAGCGCCGTCGGTCGACGCTGGCGCTCTATCGCAACAACCGGAACGGTACCTTCACGGATGTGACGAAGGCGGCGGGTCTCGACATCGAGATGTACGGCATGGGCGTCGCGGTGGGTGATTTCGACAACGACGGTTTTCCGGATCTGTTCATTACGTGCGTCGGCCAGAGCCGCCTGTTTCGAAATACTGGACGAGGGGCGTTCGTGGACGTCACGAAGGCCGCCGGTCTTGCCGGGCGCGAGGCGTTCAGCACCTCCGCGATGTGGGTGGACATCGATCGCGACGGGCACCTGGACCTGTTCGTGTGCAACTACGTTCGGTGGTCGCGCGAGCGCGACGTATTCTGCAGTCTTGACGGGAAGCAGAAGTCCTACTGCACGCCCGAGGCCTATCGCGGCGAGACGTGTTGGCTCTTTCGCAATCGCGGCAACGGCACGTTCGAGGATGTCACCGCGACATGCGGGATCTTCGACTCGAACTCGAAAGCGCTCGGGGTCGCGCTGCTGGACGACGACCAGGACGGTTGGCCGGACATCTTCGTGGCAAACGATACCGAACCGAACAAGCTGTATCGCAACCTGCGCAATGGCCGGTTCCGCGATGTGGGCCTCGCTGCCGGCGTGGCGCTCAGCGAGGACGGCAAGGCGCGGGCTGGCATGGGTGTAGATGCCGCGGATTTCGACAACACCGGCCGATACAGCCTGGCCGTCACGAACTTCGAGGGCGAGATGATTGGCCTGTATCGTGCCGAACAGGCTGGGCGGTATCGTGACGTGGCGTCGCGCGTCGGTGTCGGCGCGGCGTCGAAGAACCGCCTTGGCTTCGGCTGTCTCTTCGCGGATCTCGACCTTGATGGCGACCAGGATCTCGTGGTGGCCAATGGCCACATCGACGACACCGTCCGCAACATTCCTGGCAATGTCGGCTATGCCCAACCGCCGCATCTGTTCGTGAACGACCGTGGCGCATTTCGCGACGGCGCCACACAGGTCGGTGGCGGCTTCGAGCAGCCGCGCGTTGGACGCGGGTTGGCGGTGGGCGACTTCGACCGCGATGGCGATCTCGACCTGCTGATGACGACCAACAACGGTCCCGCCGTTCTGTTTCGCAACGACCGTCAGTCGTCGAACAAGAGCCTCAGGCTGAGACTGAGCGGCGTTCAATCGAATCGCGACGCGATCGGCGCCACCGTCCGCGTCATGTACGGCGGCATCACGCAGTCGCGAATGGTACGAAGTGGGTCGAGCTACCTGTCGCAGTCAGAGCTGCC
>JBEBGB010000353.1:0-5424 GCA_040081675.1 Vicinamibacterales bacterium | reverse complement strand
GAGAGGCCGTACGCGTCGGCATACGCCTGGAGCACTTTCGGTCCACCAGGGTGATAGAGAAACTCGACGACATTCTCGCGAGTCAGCTGGTGCGCCTCGAGCAGCGCGTCGAGTTCTGCGGCCGCGTGGTCGCGAATGATGGCGGGAATTCTCTGATCGAACACCACCTGAAGGCCACGCGACACGACGCTCCAACCCATGACGTCGAGCGAGTCGGCGGCAGCAGTCGATCGATGTTGGGCAGCGCGTCCCCGAAATGCGAGCGTGCGAACGACGTAGCCTGCGCCTGTTCGACGACATAGGGCGGCGGCGCGGTGACGATGTCGACGATCTGAGGCACGTTTGTTCGGCTCTATGCGCCGCGCCGGCGGAGTCGACGGTCGATGTCGAGGAGCCGTGCGTTCTGAGGCTCGAGCGCCAGGCCGCGCGTCAGCGTCGACCGTGCGTCCCCTGTCGCCTCGGTGCGCAGCTGTGCCTCCGCCAATGCCGCCAAGACATTGACATCGTCAGGTCGGGCGGCAAGCGAGCGCTGCAGCCACGGCAGCGCGCCAGGCGCGTCGTTCAGTTGGAGTGAGAGGGCGCCGATCTTCGCGGCACTTGCCGCAGCGTCCGAATCCGACGGCACCAGGGCAACATAGGAGACGAGCGCTGACCGAGCGAGCGCTGGGTGGCGAAGGGTGCTTGCGACGGCGCCGAGCTGACGAAGCGCGTCAGGGTCGACGGGATACCGTTGGGCGGCCTGTTGGAAGAGTTGCTCTGCGGCATCAGGCTGACCCGAGAGCAGCAGGGCCCGACCGTACAGGGCCTTCGTCTCGCTCGTGGCCGTGAGCGCTGACGCTGCGCGCTCGAGCGCCTCGAGCGCCTTGCTCAGGGCGTCGGTGCCATCGCGCCCCTCCTCCGCAATTCGTAACCACACGCGGCCGATGGCGGCGTTGACGGGCGAAGGATCGACGGCTTTGTCGAGTGCCGCCGTCAGGATTGCCACTGCGAGTTCGTTCTTCCCTGCGCGAGCCTGCGCCGTGCCCACCGCGATTTGTCGCTCGGCGTGCGCCGGGTCCAGGCCTGCCAGAATCTGCAGCTGCTCGAGCTGCTCAGCACTTCGCCCGGACGCGGCCAGCAGGTCCGCCAGTTCCTCGCGGGCCGGAATCATGCCCGGCGCGTGCTCGATTGCACGCTCCAGCGCACCGGCCGCCGCCTGGCGCTGGCCCGAATCGCGCAGGCAGAGCGCGACGAGGTAGTGGGCGTCGGCGATCTGGTCGTCGATGGCGAGGGCGCGGTTTGCTTCGCGAAGAGCCGTGTCGATATCACCGTCGCGGTAGCGCGACAAAGCGAGTTTGTAGCGCACAGCGGAGGAGCGATCGTCCAGCTGAAGGCGGGCTTCGAAGGTTTCGGCGGCTCGCTTGAAACGCTCCTGCAGGAACAGGACGTCGCCCAGAGCTTCGAGGGGGCGCGTCGCCGTCGGGTCCAGCGCCGCGGCCGCGCGAAAGTCGCGGGCCGCGAGATCCAGATCTCCGCGTCGCCGGTAGGTTTCGCCGCGCCTGAGGCGCGCCAGCATCGCGTCGGGGCGGATGATGATCGCACCGCTGAAATCTTCGATCGCGGCGAGCGTCGAATCCTGGGACAGGGCACTTTCGCCCGACGTGACCAGCAACCGGTAGCTGCGTTCGCGGTCGGCGGCACGGTATGCGAGTGCGCCGATAACAGCGCCAATCGCCACCAGACTCGTCAGGACAAGAGCGCGCTTCACTGAAACGTATCCTAGCAGCCACGGGAAACCGTGGGGAACTTTCGCCACAGGACGGGGTCTAAGTTCGGTAACATGATCGGCGTGAAGCAGCAGGTTCGGGCCGCTGACTGGTCAGACCTCGGCGTCCGCGAAGCGGCGCTCGTGCAACGTTGTGCCGCTGGCGACGAGGCTGCGTTTGCCGAATTGGTGGCCGAGCATCAACGCATGGTCATCCAGCTCGCCATGAACCTGCTCGGCGACCGTGACGAAGCGCTCGACCTGTCGCAGGACGTGTTCATTCGCGTCTTCCGAACCATCGGCCAGTTCCGCGGGCAATCTGCGCTGCGCACCTGGATCTACCGCATTGCCATCAACCAGGCTCGCAATCGTCACCGTTTCTGGCGTCGGCGCCACAAGGCCGACCAGGTGTCGATCGACGTGCACGTCGCGACCCACGGCGATTTTCGGTCGGGTGCTGAAAACGGTCCGGACCGGATTCTTGCCCAGAAAGAACTGGCCGTCCGCCTCCAGACCGCGCTTGACGCGCTTCCGTTCGATCAGCGCTCGGTCGTCGTTCTACGAGAGGTGGATGGTCTGAGCTACGACGAGATTGCGTTTTCACTCGGTGTCGCGGTCGGCACGGTGAAGTCCCGCCTGACGCGCGCGCGCCAGACGCTGCGTGCCGGCCTCCTGGAAGCGAGGACCCGATGAAGGTTCTCATTTGCGAGGAAGTGCGTCCGCAACTCGAGGACTATCACGACGACGAACTGCCGGTGAGCGAGCAGATCGCCATGCGTGCGCACCTCGAATGGTGCGATGAGTGCTCGTCCGTCTTTACCGACCTTCGTCTCATGCGAGGCTTCATTCGGGCCTCGGCGCCCGGGCAGTTGCTTCAGGACCACGAGGATCGGTCTGCCTTCGAAGCGGCCGTCCTGTGTCGCGCTCGTGCCGAGAACGATGTCTCCTGGTCAGCTCGCGTTCGCGAACTGGTGGAGGACCGTCACGTCGCGTATGCCTGTCTGGGCGCGGCGGCTGCCACGGTCTTCTGTGTCCTGGTGCTCACCAACATGTTGCGGCTGATGGCGCACGAGCAGCCAGGCTCGCTCGCGGCCGCGTTCCGCATGCTGGCCACGCCGAAGGTTGTCGTGCCCGACCTGAACGCACCGGGCACCGACGGAAACCCCGTCGTGGTGGACGCGCAGATGCTGATGCCGCGGGCGCTGGATCAGATCTTTGTATCGCCTGAACCGGCCAGCGGCGAATCGGTGTTCACGTTGTCAGCGGTCGTGACGCGCGAAGGTCGTCTGAAGAACCTCGAGTGGCACTCGCCGAGCGGGCGCACTCCGAAGGCCGGCAGCCGTGAAGCGGAAGCCGTGGATACGCTGCTCAGCGCTGCCTCGGTTGCGCGCTTCGAACCCGCACGTGTGGCGGGCCTGCCAGTTGCCGTCAACATGATCTGGCTGGTCGCAAACACGACAGTGCGCGGCTCGAAGCCATCGCTCGATCTGCCGCAGACCGGTCCCCCCGCACCGCGCAAGCGCCGGGTGAACGTCCTGACCACCTCTGGCCACCTGCCCGCAACGACCGCCTGAAACCCCTCCTCGGGCGCAGTTCAACGTCCGCGTGGCACGATGCTTGATTGCCACCAGGTAGACGTTGTAACGCGTTACACACTCGGCTGAGCATCGAACCTGTGCAGAATGAAACAGCGTCGATCCGTTGCCCAGCCCTACCCTGATGCCGAGGTCAAAAGTGCAAATTCATCATCGAGTCGTGCCAGTGCTCGTGGTCGCAATGCTCGCTTCGTCAGTTCCGTCCTGGGCTCAGTCTCCCCATATCGCCGACCCGGCCGCCATGGCGCAGGCCATGGAACGCAAGATGTCCACAGAGAGAGCGGACAGGGCGGTTGTGTCGCGAGTGCTGCAGTCATCGGAGGCGCGAGACGTCGCCAATCGCTTCGGGCTGAGTCTGACCGGCGCCGAAGGGGCAGTCTCGACCCTGCAGGGCGACGAGCTCGCGCGTGCAGCAACGTCGGCGCGCGCAGCAGACGAGGCGCTCAGCGGCGGGTCGCAGACCATTGTGATTTCGACCACCGCGTTGCTGCTGTTGGTGATTCTCGTCGTCCTCATCGCCAAGTAATCGACGTGCGCCAGCGTCGGTCGTCCAGCGTCCGTGCCTCCTTTCTGGCATGCGCGCTGGTTATCGCAGCGAACTCGATCGCTCGTGCGGCGCCCGAACAGCGGACTTCAGGCGTACGTCCGCTGCTCGAGGTTCCATACCTGACCCAGACCGGTGAACTCTGCGGAGGGGCGGCGCTGGCGATGGTGCTTCGCTATTGGGGCAGTCGCGACGTCTTCTCGGAAGACTTCGCGCCGCTCCTTGACCGCAGCACGAATGGCATTCCGGTCGACGCACTGGCCAAGGCGGCGCGCGACAGGGGTGGGGCCGCGATCGAGACACGTGAGGGAGAGTCGACCTCCGGTCTTCGAACTGCCTTAGACCAGGGTCGTCCTGCCATTACCCTCATCCAAGATACTCCCACCACCTATCACTACGTTGTCGTCGTGGCGAGGACGGACGCGGTCGTGATCTTTCACGATCCCGCGCGGGCGCCGTTCCGAGTGATGAGCGTCGACCAGTTCGATCGCGTCTGGTCCACGACCGGACGCTGGATGCTTGTCGTGCTGCCCACGTCACTGGACGCCGGCGTATCGGCAACGCCTCCCGAGGTCGCGACGACTCGTGCTGGCACGTGCGATGCGCTCGTCGCCCAGAATGTTGTGCTCGCCGGCACAGGTCACCGGGCTGAAGCGGACGCTGGTCTGACGGCGGCGCTGGAGCTGTGCGCCGGTGAATCGTCCGTGTGGCGCGAACTCGCCGGCCTGCGGTTCGTGGAATCCAAATGGGCGGAGTCCAGCCGCCTTGCGCGCGAAGCCGTGCGTCTTGCACCACACGATGAGCACGCCTGGACGCTCGTCGCCACCAGCGAGTTCTTGCAGGATCATCGCGCGGCGGCGCTGAAGGCGTGGAACCGTGTTGACCAGCCCCACGTGGACCTCGTCACGGTGGAAAGCGCCGAGCGCACGCGCCATCCGGTGATTGTCAGTGCCGTCGGGCTGCACCCGAGGGAATTGCTCACAGCCGACCGTCTTGACCGCGCGGCGCGTCGACTGGACGCGCTGCCGGTGGCGGCTTCGACCGAGCTGCGTTTTCAACCGGGTGCCGAGGGCAGGGCGGCGGTGCAGGCCGTTGTGGTCGAGCGGGCTGTGCGTCCGCGGGGACTCGTTCCCCTCGGCGCGCTGGGTGCCAGTGCGCTGGTCAGACACGAACTGTTCGCGGATGTTGCTGGGCCAACGGGCAGCGGCGAACTGTGGTCTGGCGCGTGGCGATGGTCGTCTGGTCGCCCGCGCGTGTCGTTTCGACTGGCCATGCCAGCGCCCAACGGTCTGCGCGGCATCGCGACCATTGACGCATGGTGGGAGCGAGAGTCGTACCGGACCTCCGCAACTCCACTCGACGACCCCATGCGCATTGTGCGCCGCAGTGTTCGAGCGAGCCTCACTGACTGGGCGCCGCATCAGCTGCGGTGGCACACGGGTGCGGCACTCGACCGCATAGACGCTCGAGACTTCATCGCGATTGACGGATTGCTCGACAAGCGGTTCATCGGCGATCGCATGGCTGTAGGAGCCGCAGGT
>JBEBGB010001192.1:0-1316 GCA_040081675.1 Vicinamibacterales bacterium | reverse complement strand
TAGCACTACTTTGTCACCTTCGAAGTGGCGCACTCCGGCGAAAGCTATCGAGCATGTGTAGCAGCCGGCGATTATGAATGACGTACAGCAGACCCATGATCTCGCGGACCCATCCACGCACGACGGGGAGGGTGGGTCGAGGCTCGCTTTCGTCGCGCCCGCGTTCGAGTTGGAGGAAGGTAAACGCGACGGCCGTCAGGACGACATGATGCGCCCACCCGTGAAAGCTGCGCCCTTCGAAGTGATCGAGCCCGAGGTCGTCTTTCAGTTCGCGATACTGCTGTTCGATCGGCCAGCGACTGCGAGCGAGCGCGACGAGGTCCACCAGCGCGGTGGTCGCCGGCAGATGGAGGAAGTAGTACTTCCGCTCGTCCGTGGCGGAGCGTTCGCAGAGCAGCCATCGGTCGCCGCGCCCACGGGCCGGCCGAACGCGCAGCGCCAGGAACCGTGCAGTGAGCGGGCCGGCAGTCCCGGTGCCCCACGTCACGAGCGCCCACGCGTCCTCGGGGGCCGTCGCCGCGAGCGCCGCGGCGGACGCCGTGCCGGGCACCCCGACGACGGCGCACGTGGCCTCGCCGCGTATCGCGACGCCGTAGGCGAGGCCAAGGCGTTCGAGCCCGGCGCGGAACGTCGCGTTGGTGCCGTAGTCGGCGTCGACCACGACGCCCGTGATCGTGAAGCCCGCCTGCAGGACCGTCCGCACTTGGGCGAGCGCGATGCGCCACTTCTCGCGAAACCGCAGCGTCGCAGGAATCCCCGCAGCCGCGCGACGGCCCGGATCGTCTGTCCACGATACGGGCACGTACAGGTCGCACGTCAACGGCCAGGTGCGGCCGTCCGCGATGAGCGCACTCGACACGGCGACCTGACAATTGCCAATCTTCCCGAGCGCACCGCAGTACTGCCGCTGCACGCCCACCGACTGCGTGCCCTGTTTCGGGAAGCCGGTGTCGTCGAGCGCCAGGATCCCCGTGCGCACCGGCACCATGGCGCGCAGCTGGGTCCACACGCGCGCGGCCTCCCACGGCGAATGGGTGATGAAGTGCTGGAGCGCCTGATAGTCGCCGGGATCGCCCAGTCGCCCATGCATCGCCTGCATCGACTTACGCTCGCTATCGTTGAACAGCCCGTCGAGATACTGACTGGCCGCCGCCCGCTGCGGTTGCCGACTGAAGCAGGCGCTGAATTCGTCGAGGTATTGGCCCAGTCGCCGGAGCAGTGCGCGCGCCGGGCCTGTCGTCACGCGCGCAGCGTACAGGGCGCCGCGTGCCAGTACAAGCCCGATCGTCCGCGTCAATCAAAGTGACAAAGTAGTG
>JBEBGB010001191.1:0-1316 GCA_040081675.1 Vicinamibacterales bacterium | reverse complement strand
GCCTCGCGCCTCACGACCTGCTCCGAGCCCTGCAGCACATCGAGGCTGACCGAGGACGTGAGCGGCCGTACCCGAATGCACCGCGGACATTGGATCTGGACCTGATTCTGTACGGCGACCAGATCATCGATGACGGCGCCCTCGAGGTACCGCACGCTCGGTTTCGTCAGCGTCTGTTCGTGCTGCAGCCATTGGTCGAGATCGCGCCCGACTTGCTCGATCCGGTCACAGGCCTTTCGATGCGGGCACTGTTGACGCAACTGGAACGGGCATAGATCGGCCGGGACGGCCGGGACGGTCCTGAAATCTTCAATCTGAGATCTTCAATCTGAGATCTCAACATCCTCTTAGTCCGGCTGGGCCACAAACCGGTAGCCGACGCCGCGGACGGTTTGCAGATGCTTGGGACGTGCGGGTTCGTCCTCGACATATCGGCGAAGGCGCACGATGAAGTTGTCGATGGCGCGTGTGTCGGTGTCTTCGTGGACGTTCCAGACGCGGTCGAGGATGGTCTTGCGCGCCACGGGTTTGCCTTCGTTCTCGACGAGATAACGAAGCAGCGCTGCTTCCATCAGGGTCAGCGGCATGCGCTTCTCGCCGACGCGAACCTCGAGCTGCTCGAAGTCGATGACTCGGTCTCGAAAGGCGAAGGCGTTCCCGCTCGCGGGTCGTTCCGCGGCCTGAAGATGAAACCACGCGGTGCGACGCAGGAGTCCACGCACACGCGAGAGGAAGATGGGCAGTTCGAACGGCTTGGTCAGATAGTCGTCGGCGCCAGCACCGAAGCCGCTCAGGACATCCTCCGAACGACCGCGCGCCGTGAGGATCAAGACCGGGACGTATTGTCCGAGGCGTCGCAATTCGGCCGTGACCGCGAACCCGTCGATGCCGGGCAGCATCACGTCCAGCACGACCAGGTCGTAGCGTCGTGGATGCTCGGAGAGCAGGCGCAGCGCCGCTTCACCGGTGTCGGCGAGATCGACCTCGTGTTCGTCGGCTTCGAGGTTGAAGCGCAGCCCGTCCGCCAGGTGGCGCTCGTCTTCGACGACGAGGATCCGGCTCATGACGGGACAGACGTGAGAGGCAGCTGCACGGTGAAGGTCGAGCCCTGGCCTGGACCGTCGCTCTCAGCGAACACCGTGCCTCCGTGTCGCGCAACCACGGTACGCACGATGAAGAGCCCGAGGCCCGCGCCTTTGATCCGCGACGTCATGGCACCGGGGATACGGTAGAAGCGCTTGAAGATCTGGCCGAGTTCGGAGATGGGCACGCCCGCGCCTCTGTCGCTCACCTTGATCGTGGCGGCACGCGCATCG
>JBEBGB010001190.1:0-1317 GCA_040081675.1 Vicinamibacterales bacterium | reverse complement strand
GGGCTGACCTCGAAGTACCACTGTGTGTCTTGCGCGTCTTTCTCGGAGTTCATTGCCAGGGTGACTCAGTCTAACGATTCCAGACGCGGGAGGGGGCGCGACAATTTGCCGCACGTCTGCCGCGGCGCGAGGCCCGTAATATCCCACGACGGCATTTGGCGAGTGGGGGAGATGCGTGGGATTTCGTAGCGGGTTGTGTCGTGCGTGTGTGCTGGTGGGCATCTGGGGCATCGCCGGAGCAGCGGCCGCTCAGTCGGTCTCAGGGTCTGTTCGCGACGAGACCGGTGGTGCACTGCCGGGCGTGACCGTTGAAGTGCATGGCGGCGCGTCCACGCGCGACACCGCCGTGACAGATTCGGTCGGACGCTTCAGATTGGACCTCGGCGCAGGCACGTTCGAGCTGGATTTCTCGTTGATCAATTTTGGAACGGTGAAGCGCACTGTTGTCCTCGCGGCTGGCGGCAACGTGACGCCCATCAACATCGTGTTGCACCTCGCGCTCAACGCGGACGTGACGGTGACAGGGAAGCGCACCTTCACCAACCTCGCGGACGCCGAGCGGCCAGCAGAAGACCTCGTCGGAATCGCCCAGTCGGCAAGCCAGGGCGCGATCACCTCGAGGCAATTGGATGCGCGACCGATCATGCGCAGCGGCGAAGTCCTCGAGACGGTGCCTGGCGTGGTGATCTCGCAGCACAGCGGCGAGGGCAAGGCGAACCAGTACTATCTGCGCGGATTCAATCTTGATCACGGGACCGACTTTGCCTCGACGGTTGCCGGCATGCCAGTGAATCAGCCGACGCACGGCCATGGTCAGGGTTATTCGGACCTCAACTTCCTGATTCCGGAACTCGTGTCGGGCGTGCAATACGCGAAGGGACCCTACTTCGCTGACCAGGGCGACTTCGCCACGGCGGGGTCCGCGAACATCAACTACGCCAGCACCATCGATAGGCCAATCGCTCGTGTCGGCGGCGGCGGGCAGGGGTTCGGCCGGGCACTCTTCGCGGCGTCGCCCGCGGCGGCAGGCGGGCACGTGCTTGGCGCCGTCGAGGTCCAGCACAACGACGGCCCGTGGACTCGTGCCGACAACTTTCGCAAGGTCAATGGCGTGTTGCGCTTCAGTCGCGGCGACTCGGCGAGTGGCTTCACGCTGACCGGCATGGGCTATCGCGCCAAATGGAATTCCACCGACCAGGTGCCACTGCGAGCCATTGATTCCGGGCTCATCGGGCGGTTCGGTGCGCTCGACAACACAAACGGCGGAGACACCTATCGGTACAGCGGTTCGTTCGAGTGGCAACGCTCCAGGAACAA
>JBEBGB010000352.1:0-5439 GCA_040081675.1 Vicinamibacterales bacterium | reverse complement strand
GATCAACGGACCGTCCCTTCGCCTGCTCGGGACTCATGTAGGCCGCGGTGCCGAGAATCATCCCCGCCTGCGTTATCGCCGGTGTCGTGATCGTCGGGGACATCGACATGCTGGGCGACGAACCCGCCGTTGACTCCATGGCTTTCGCGAGGCCGAAGTCGAGCACCTTCACCGTGCCGTCAGTTCGCACCTTGATGTTCGCGGGTTTCAGGTCGCGATGAATGATCCCCTGGCTCGTGCGCCGCTTCGAGCGCCTCCGCGATCTGCTTCGCGATAGGCAGAGCCTCATCGAGCGGAATCGCGCCCTTGTCAATGCGTTGCGACAGATCGTCGCCCTCGACGAGTTCCATCACAATGAAGGCAGGCGAGGCGGGCAGGCCAGGCAGGGCGGGCCCGGTTTCCAGCCCGTAGATACTGGCGATGTGTGGATGGTTCAGCGACGCCAGCACCTTGGCTTCACGCGTGAAGCGCGCCACGCGGTCGGGATCCGCAGCGAACGCGTCCGGTAAGACTTTGATTGCGACTTGGCGACTGAGGCTCGTATCGGTGGCGCGGTATACGGCACCCATCCCGCCTTCACCGATCTGTGCCGTGATCTCGTAGACGCCGAGGCGAGTGCCGGGAGCTAAGGCCAATGGTGGCGTGCATTATATGGGTGAAATTTCCGGACGCCATCGGATGACATCAATCGCCCACGCAACATCGAACGGCGTGCCATCCCATACAGCGACACTCCGCGCATTGAACGTGATGCCTGCTTCGGCGAGCCGCGCCGTCACCGGACCGAGCGGGTCGATGGGCGCGGGCGCGGAGCCATCTCGTGCCCAGAGTCCCGACGCGCAGTCCCACTGCGGTAAGGCGGGAGCGAACTTCAATGCCCTCCCGTCTGGTCGATGAAAGACGAGCGTGCCATCGGGATACTGGGTGATCCCGAAGCCGCCCTCGTGTACCGCGCGATGATGACGTCGGCACAGCAACGCGAGATTGTCGAGACTCGTAGCGCCGCCGTCTGCCCAGTGTGTGATGTGATGCGCATCGCACCTGCGGGCGGTGCATCCGGGAAACCGGCAGCTCATGTCGCGGGCCAGCAGGGCACGACGAATCGTCGGGGGAACCGTGCGCGTCTTTCGCCCGACGTCGAGCACCGTGCTACTCGCGTGGTGATGCATCACCACCACCGACGCATCACACGCCAGACGCCTGGACGTTTCCGCGGAAACGTACGTCGCACCGTCAGCGACTTCGAGGGTGCCATCGAAGGGACGTGGCCCGCCGCCATCGACGACTTCGATGGCGTGTGGTTCGGCGCACAGGGGCACCGCGCCGGCATCAGCGGACGCACGCGATTTAGCGACCACGCGATCAGACGCCACAGCGTCGCTCACTGATCCGCGAGCCAGCTCGATTGCTGGACCGCTCGACGACACATCGATCGCAGGCGCGATCTGCTCCACGTGGAGCACGACTTGGTAGTGGTCCGCAGCCGCGCCGCGATCGAGGTCGGCGGTCAAGGCCGCTTCAGCGAGGAGCGCTAAGGCGTCGGCGCGGCGCTGCGCGAATGTCACCTCCTCGGCCATGACTGCGCCGCTTGGCGTACCAGTCGCTTCCCGGAACAGTCGGTCAGCCGCAGCTTCGAGCGCGCGTTGCACCACTGCGCCAATCTCGGGTGTGAGCCGTCCGCGAATCACGACCATCCCATCGTCATCCACCCATGTGAACAGCTCGCGCCGCAGGTGCCGTGCTTCCGTGTCTCGGGCGGCTTCCGCACGATCGACACGACGCCACGCCCGCACGAATCGCTCGACGTGCGCTGCCGTGCCGCACAACGCCAGGTCCACGAGCGATGCTTCATTCAGCGGCGTGGCCACCCGCGTGATCGCTCGCACCTTTGCGTACGAGATGGCGCCACGCTGCATCGCGGCGCTCACGAGTGGCAGTGTCGGGAGGGCTTTCGCCACGCGCACTTTCTCACGGGCGGCGCCGAGGTCAATGCCCGTACGCCAATGTAGCCAGTGGGCGCACGAGAGGAAGCCACAGTTCCAGCCCGCGCGTTCGTCGAACTCCCGCAATAATGCGAGCAGCTCGTAAGTGGCCGCGTGCAGCTGTGCCGCGAGTTCTGCAATGGCCTCACCGAGGTTGTCGGTCGAGCGCGATCCATTGAGAGCGAGCGCGGTGAGAGCCTCAGGTTCGGGTGCAACGTCGAGCGTCGGCATGAACGTCATGCCCGATGGTATCGCCGCACTTTTCGACGCGTCAGGACGGCGTCAGTGACGGGATCGCGATGTGATCCACCATCGCGGGTGGAGCGGCGCGTCGTCGTCCGTCCCATGGCATGGCTACGCTCGACGCGGTCTGTCTGCGCGCGGTTCCCACTGGGAACTCGGATGTCATTCGAAATGGTGTCAAGTAGAAAGTGATGAACTTCTACGATAGTTTGTTAGCCCACCAGTCGCGCATCCTTCGAGTTGAGCTGTTGAGACTGACCTCGTAAGCCTCGTGGGGCGTTTTCATTGCTGCACCGTCTGCCAATTCACGCGGCGATCTTCAGCCGGTGACGTACCAACCAGCGAATAGCTCGTGCTCCGGCCACCACCCAGGTCCTTCCGTAGGAGCCCCTGCTCGATGAGGCCTTGGATATCACGAAGCGCGGTGTCGTGCGAGCACTTCTCGAGCGTCGCCCACTTCGTCGTCGTCAACTTCCCGGTGAAGCCGTCCAACAGGCGGTTGAGCACATCGCGCTGCCGGTCGTTCAACTGCGTGCGCGCGTGCTTCTCCCAGAAGCGCGCCTTGCGAAGAACCGCACCCAATGTCACTTCCGTTCGGTCAAACGCTCGTCCGAGACACGCGAGAAACCATTCCATCCACCGTGTGACGTCCAGCGTTCCCTTCTGCGTCGTCTCGAGAATGGAGTAGTAGTCGTTCCTCTCGTGACGGATTTGTGCGGACATGCTGTAGAAGCGCTGCGGGCTGCGTTCCGAGCGCGCGAGCGCCCACCCGGTGACTGCCCGCGCGATTCGTCCGTTGCCATCGTCGAACGGGTGGATCGTCACCAGCCATAGATGGGCGAGCGCAGCGCGCAACACCATGTCCGTCCGGTCCGTGCTGTCATTGGCCCAGGCCAGGTACGCAGACATCTCCTTTTCGAGCAGTGGGGCGGCCGGCGCTTCGTAATGCACCTTCTCTCTTCCGACAGGGCCGGAGATGACCTGCATCGGCCCGTGGCTGTCGTCGCGCCACCCGCCGACGATGATCTTGCGAATCCCGCTGTGGCCGGTCGGAAACAGGGCCGCGTGCCACGCCAACAGCCGCTCCTCGCTCAGCGGCGCCGCGTTATTCTGCGTGGCATCGAGCATCATCTCGACAACGCCCTCGACGTCGCGCTCGGCCGCAACCATTCCAGCGGTCTCGCTGCTGAGCCGACGCGCGATTGATGAACGCACTTGCGCGGCATCCAGCTTCTCGCCCTCGATCTCGCTGGATTTCAGCACCTCGAGCGTGAGCGTCTCCAGCTCGGCTTCCTGCTGGAGCATGAATCCGAGGCTTTCCATCCGGCCCAGCAGACGGCCCTGCCGATGGCGAACGTCGGCCAGAGTCCCAGCAAGAGCCTGCTGATCCCACTGAAACTTGGGCCAATCCGACAGCTGATGGATGTATCGGGTCATTCTACGCATTACGTGCGTATATTGTCGGGCCTATTCGACGCAAGATGCCAGGCTAAATACGCATCAAGTGCGTAGATTGTGGTTGATATTCCACATCGTGATGTATAGCGAAGATAAAACGAATGTTGTAGGCTGACAATCTGTGACACTCCGCAGGTGCACGGTCAGCTTCACTCGGCCGTCCTCGTTCGGTACTCAGTGGATCGAAGCGCCGGTCGCGTAGACCGGATTCTGGTCGTCGCAGATGGTGATAGTCAGTCGTTCCGAGCCGCTGTCCCAACTCGAGATGCTCGTAGTGGACTGCCAGGCGACGGCCGCGGCCCCTCGTGGCCATCTCCTCGAGATCGGGTGGGCCCGCGTCAGCGACACAGTTGCGCAGCCGCACGCGTGTCTCATCGCGCTTCCGGACGGTGAACAGATTCCGCCAGCCGTGTCGCGGATTACTGGTATCTCCCAGCAGATGATGCGGGCCGCTGTTGACCGACAGCTCGCCTGGCGCGCGTTGTCGGATCAAGCGGCAAGTCTCACGCAGCAGCCCGCGCCGACGGTCATCCATTTCGCTCGATTCGAACGGCCGTTCCTGCAGGCGCTGGCCGGCGAATCGCTTCCCCTCGACATCGTCTGCACGCACGACATTGCTTGCCGCCTCTTGCCGGGCCTCCCCCGCCGAGGCATGCGCGCGCTCGCTGGATACTTCGGCCGCGCCGTTGGCCCACTGCGCCGTAGCGCGGACCACGTCGAAGCCACGGCGTTCGTATGGCACGAACTGGTCCGCCTGCTCGAGGCGCAAGGCGTGTCGACGTGGAGCGCGCTCCACGACTGGCTCGCCGGACCGGTCGAGCAGACCCTAGGCCGACGACGCGTATGGCCGATGCCGCGCGAGGTGAGGCTGTCACTGCCGGATGTGCCTGGCATCTATCGCATGCTCCGGACAGATGGCAGCGTCCTGTACGTCGGCAAGGCAGCATCGCTGCATCATCGGGTCAACAGCTACTTTCGGAAGCAGCATGGCGTGCATGAGCGGACGCTCGAGATGCTGTCGCAGGCGCGTGGGCTCTCGTTCGATGCCCGGCCAAGCGCCCTCGAAGCGGCTCTCATCGAGCCTGACGAAATCAAACAGCATCGACCACCGTACAACGTAGCGCTCACCGTCGAGAATCGCGCGTTGTGGTTCGCGTCACCAAGTCTCACCGCGCGCAGCTCGCACCCGTCGCCACAGTGTCCGATCGGACCGTTTCCGTCGGCCGGAATGCTCGATGAATTTGATGCGTTCGCCGCTGCTGAGAGTCGTTCGCTCGGCTCCAGTCGTTGGCGTCCCGACCTCGTCACGTTCGAAGCGGGTCACGCGAGGCTCTGCGCCGTGCATCCCGAGCTTTCGCGCCAGGACCTCAGCCCGCACGACAGGTTGTTGCGGCTCGGAACACGCCTATGGATTGAAGGTCGGCGAGACCGCGACCTCGAGGAAGACGAGACGACCGGCTCTCGTCGTGCCACGACGGTATGGACGCCGGAGTTCGTGCAAGTGTCCTTGGAGTGGCTTGCGCTGCGAGCGGCGCTCGCCCGACGCCGCGCGACCTGGTTGACGCGGCTGTTCGATTCGAGCCTGGTGTGGCGCGAGCCCGTTGATAGTTGCAGGCGGCTCATTGTGATCGAGAACAGCGAGCTGGTGTTGAGCATGGCCGTCGACGCAGATGCGACCCCACCCTATAGTTGCGCCGTCGATCGAGTAGACACCGAGCTGATCACGAGGGATCGGAACGACACCGACTCCGTCGAA
>JBEBGB010001189.1:0-1319 GCA_040081675.1 Vicinamibacterales bacterium | reverse complement strand
CGTCTCGGCTGGGCGTTGGCGAGCGGCAACTGCGCCGGCTCTTTCGCCAGCATCTGGGCGCGTCGCCCATCGCCGTGGCGCAAACCCGCCGAGTGTTGCTTGCCAAGCAATTGATTCACGAGACGACACTGCCCATGAGCGAGGTTGCACTGGCGTCAGGCTTCGGCAGCATCCGACGCTTCAACGAAACCTTTCAGCGTCTCTTCAATCGACCGCCAACTGCGCTTCGGCGCATCGGCTCTGGCTCGACGACCTCGGCGAGCGGAGAGGTGACGCTGAACCTGCGGTACAAATCGCCGTACGACTGGGCATCCATGCTGGGATTTCTCAGCGCGCGCGCTGTTCGTGGCGTCGAGATAATTCGAGACGATGCCTACATGCGCACCATCGAGCTCGACGGCGCTCACGGCATCGTGCTGGTGCGTCCAGGCAAGGGCGCCGCGTTGAAGGTGACGGTTCGCTTCGCGCGACTGTCGGCGCTGCCGGCGATCATTGCACGGCTCCGGCGCGTGTTCGATCTGTCGGCTGACCCGCAGGCGATTGGCGCGCAGCTCTCGGAAGACCCTGCGCTGGCGCGACTCATCGCCGTGCGGCCCGGCCTGCGCGTTCCTGGTGCGTGGGACGGATTCGAACTCGCCGTGCGAGCGGTGTTGGGCCAGCAGATCACTGTTCACGCGGCAGTGGGCCTCGCCGGCAGGCTCGTCGCTGCGCACGGAGAACCGCTCGCCACTGCGGGCACGGCGGTCGAAGGGTTGACGCATGTATTCCCTCGGCCCGAACGGCTTGCCGCGCTCGACCCCGCGGTGCTTCCGATGCCGCGAGCCCGTGCTGCTGCGCTCGTCTCCCTCGCAGGTGCCGTGGTCGCAGACCCGCAGATGTTCAGAATCGGTCGGACGCTCGACGATGTCGTCGCGCAACTGCGTGCGCTGAAAGGTATCGGCGAATGGACGGCTCAGTACATCGCGATGCGCGAACTGAGAGAGCCAGACGCATTTCCGTCCGCCGACATCGGGTTGATGCGGGCCATGGCGACACCGGATGGCCGTCGGCCGACTGCCAAAGAGCTCCACACGCGAGCCGAACGATGGCGTCCGTGGCGGGCATACGCCGCGCAGCACCTCTGGATGTCGGACTCCGTACGCACCGCGTAGCATCGTGCGGTGATCAGTCCCCAAAGGCACTAACACGGAGAACACGGACACAAACGGAGGCCACGGCTCATTTGGCTTTTGTGAAGAACAATCCGTGACCTCTGTGTGATCCTCCGTGACCTCCGTGGTAGAGCTTTTGGAGCGGATGCAGCGATTCAATCATCTCCA
>JBEBGB010001188.1:0-1321 GCA_040081675.1 Vicinamibacterales bacterium | reverse complement strand
CCCTTGCCTCCGCCTCCCGTCGACCTGCACCTCGACATGTCCGACCCCATGGCCCGGAACCAAGCGGTGCCGGCGGTCGCGGACGAAGACGATATCGACCGGTAATGTTCGAACGACGCCTCTACCATCACATCGACTGGGCGTTGCTCGGCGCCGTGCTCTCGCTCTGCGCGATTGGCGTGGCGATGATTTTCAGCACGACGTCCGATCCGACCCGCACCAATTCGCATCTCTACGTCACGCAGCTGTACGCCATCGGCCTGGGCCTCATCGCGATGGTGTTCGCGATGTCGCTCGACTACCGCACCTTTACCGACCGATCGCATCTGATCTACATCGCCCTGATCGCGGTCCTGTTGTACGTGCTGTTCTTCGGCAACGTACAAATGGGCGCCCGACGATGGATTCCGCTCGGCGGTTTCAACCTTCAGCCTTCGGAGTTCGCCAAGATCGGTGTGGCGCTGGTGCTCGCGAAGTTCTTCGGCGAGAGTCGCGGTGCGCCGACCTGGCTCGACCTGACGATTACCGGCGCCCTCACTTGCTTGCCCCTCGCGATCATCGCGAAGGAGCCGGACCTCGGCACGGCGGTCACGCTGCTGCCGGTGTTCCTTGGCATTGCGTATCTGGCGGGCTTGCGGGTCCGCTTGCTTGGATATCTGGCGCTCAGCCTCGTGCTGATCGCGCCCGTCGCGTGGAAATTTGCGCTCAAGGACTATCAGAAGACTCGTATCTCGACGTTTCTCGATCCCTCCCAGGATGCCAAGGGCGCTGGATACCAGCAGATTCAGGCCCGGATCACGGTGGGGTCAGGTGGTTTCACGGGCAAGGGGTATCGACAAGGGACGCAAGGCCAATTGCGATTCCTCCCCGTGGCCCACAACGACTTCATCTTCTCGGTGCTGGCCGAGGAGCAAGGGCTTGCCGGCGTCCTGGTGACGCTGGGTTTGTATTTGATCGTGATTCTGCGCGCGCTCGAAGCGGCCCGCTTGGCCAGAGACCGCTTCGGTTCGTTCCTCGTGCTCGGCGTGATGGCCGGTTTCACCTTCCAGGTGATCTACAACATCACCATGTCGGCCGGACTGGCTCCCGTCAAGGGACTCACGCTTCCGCTCATGAGTTACGGAGGTTCGTCGATGATCGCCACGCTCGTCGCATTCGGGCTGGTGCTCAACGTTCGCATGCGCAGATTCACAAATTAGGGCGGGCAGGGCAGGTAGGGCAGGTGGGGCAGGCAGGTTGGGCGGGATTTCCCGCCGGCCTCGCCAGCCCGGCCAGCCTTGCCGGCCCGACTGCCCCGGAGATTTGTGAATGAACAAGGAGA
>JBEBGB010001187.1:0-1321 GCA_040081675.1 Vicinamibacterales bacterium | reverse complement strand
CACCGCACCTGGCCTGCTGCTCATCGGCGACGCTGCGGGCGCTCCGGACCCGATCACCGGCGACGGAATGGCCCTGGCGCTGACATCCGCCATACCCGCGGCCGATGCAATCATCTCCGGCAACCTCGCTGCGTATTCGCGTCTGCGCCGGAAGATGGGGCGGACCGCGGACCGGCTCGCCGCGCTCCTTCTCCGGCTCTCGCACGTGGAGGGGCACGCCGCCGTGGCGCTGCTGCATCGGCCCGCGCTCGTGCCCACGCTGCTCGATGTTGCTGTAGCCCGCCGACCGCTGAATGTCGCCACCGTCCTCCGCGCAGTGATCTGACCTGCCATGTGGATGTCGATGCGGAGCCGCGAGCGTGAGTACCTCGACGATCACGAGCCTGAGCAGGAGGTCGTGGATCGGGTGTACCGGTTCCTTGCTCTCGTCAACCGTCATGTGGGCGGCACACGGGCCACACTCGGGCGCTTCGAACGGCTCAGTCAGACCTGGCGTCCTGGTGCACGCATCACCGTGCTCGACGTGGCGAGCGGCATGGCCGACGTGCCGCGTGCGCTCATTGCCTGGGGGTGCGAGAGGGGTTTCGACATTCGCGTCACCGCGCTCGACCTGAGCACGCGCGCGCTGAACTCCGCCCGTCGAGCGGCCCCGGCCGACGTCCACCTGCAATTCGTGTGCGGGGAGGTAGGACGGCTGCCGTACGCGGACGGGGCGTACGACTACGTGACGTGCGCGCTCTTCTTTCATCACCTGGCCGACGAAGAGATCGTGGCCGCCCTGAAAGCCTTCGACCGTATCGCCGCGCGCGGCATCGTCGTCAACGACCTCGTGCGAACGCGGCGTGCGTATTTCTGGATCAGGCTGTTCACGCTGCCGTGTCATCCGATTCTGCGCAACGACGGGCCGCTCTCGGTGCGGCGCGCGCTTCGCCCGAACGAACTCGCGACCCTTGCGGCCACCACGGGCCTGCCGTGGCTGTCCGTGGAGAGGCACTTCGGACACCGGATGACACTTGCGGGCGAGAAGATCGACTGAGACGAGTCATGGAAGTTGCTCCTGCCGCCATCGATGTTCAGAGCGTCTTGAGTCGCAACCGACATTCACGAAACCGTCAATCACAGTTCTGTGGCCGTATTGCTCGTCGTGGTGGCTATGCTGAGCGTTCTTCCTTCCCTCGGGAGGGAAGGGTTTGCTGCGTCCTTTACGGGAATTGCCGCCCCTGACGTCACCGCGCTTCAACCCCTCACGGACAATCGAACCCCGACCAAAGAGGGGGGATATGACAGAGGTGTCACCTCAGCCCTCGACAGACTGGCGGTC
>JBEBGB010001186.1:0-1323 GCA_040081675.1 Vicinamibacterales bacterium | reverse complement strand
GGCCGCGTCACCTGCACCGCCTCCGCGCCCGCCGAAGCCTCCCCGTCCACCGCCTGCGCCTGGGTTGTTCGGGTCGACGCCGCGTTCACGCATCCGCGCCAGCGCCGCCTCGCGCTCTTCGGGCGACAGATTCTGCAAACGCTCCGCAAATCGACTTCGCCGGTCGGCGCCCGCCTCATCGCTGCCGGCCTGCCCCGAGGCAGCTGGAGTCCCTCCATCGGCGCTGTTGCCGCCGCCAGGGCGTCTTCCAGGTGCGCCGCCCGGGCCACGGCCGTTCGCATCAGCCGACTGTCCGGCGGGCGCATTCGCGCCGTCTCGCGACACACTGGTACCATCCGCCGGCCTGTCGACTCGTGCCTGCGCGGTCGGTGGTGCGTCGACAGCCTTGGCCGGTGCGGTGTTGGCGGCAATGTCGGGTGCGGCGGAACGGCCAGCCGATGCAGGCGGTGTGGCGCTTGGGGCTGCGCCAGGTGCCTGTCCGTTGCCAGGCCCGCCGCCGGAGCGACGGCCGCCACGGCCACCACCGCGTCCTGCCGGTTCGGGAGGCGTCTGGCCGAATGCGGCAAAGACCTCGTTCGATGGGCGGAACCTGAGCGCGGAATTGGGGATGCGCAGGACGTTCGACGCGCGCGAAATCTCGACGTCGACGTTCGCAGTCATGCCTGGCTTGAGCCGCAGGTCGTTGTTGGGCACATCAATGACCGTCGCATAGGTCACGACGTTCTGCTGCACCTTGGGCTCGAGGCGCACCTGCGACACCGTTCCATGAAAGGTGTCGGCCGGGTAGGCATCCACGCGGAACGTGACCACCTGCTTCGGGCGAATCCGCCCGACGTCCGACTCGTCGAGGTTCGCGACCACCTGCATCTTGGTCAGGTCGGCCGCCAGTACGAACAGCGTTGGCGCCTGCATGCTTGCCGCGACAGTCTGTCCGACGTCGACGCTGCGCGAGATGACGAGGCCGTCAATGGGCGCGGTGATGATGGTGTGATCGAGGTTGACCTGGTTCTGGTTCACCGAGGCTTCGGCCTGCGTGATCGCGGCTTGCGTCTGCGTCACCGTCGCCGTCTGCGACTGCAACACAGCCTGTGCGCTGTCCACCGCGGTCTTTGCCGTGTCCAGATCGCTTTGAGGAAGAAGGCTGCGCGCAGCGAGTTCTTTGGCGCGTGCGTACTTCTGTTGCGCGTCGAGCAGCTGGATGCGGGTGCGCTCGAGTTCGCTCTGCGACTTGGTGAGGTTGGCCCGTGCCTGCGCCAGGTTGGCGCGCGACTGCTGTGCCTGCGCTTCGAACAGCGACGGATCGAGGCGGGCCAGTACCTGGCC
>JBEBGB010001185.1:0-1323 GCA_040081675.1 Vicinamibacterales bacterium | reverse complement strand
GTGCGCAGCAGGCTGAAGGTGCCGGCCCGGTCGCGCCCGAAGAGAAAATTCGCGCCGACCCACACTTCGGACACATGCAGCCAGTCGACGAGCACCGTCTTCACAAACGCCTCCGGCTCCCAACGCGACATCTCGTGGGTGAAGCGGATGACGGCTGTGCCGCTCACGCCGGCGGCTTCGATGGCCTCGAGCTTCTGGGCCGTCGTCATGAGCAGGGGCGGGGCCTTGTCGGGACGCACCACCCGAGGCGGATGCGGGTCGAAGGTCATGACCACCGATGTCGCCGACCGCTCGGATGCGACGCGGCAGAGGCGATCAAGGATCTTGCGGTGGCCCCGGTGTACCCCATCGAAGTTGCCGAGGGCAAGAACCGGGTGCGACCAGCGGACGGGGCGTGGGTCTTCAGGAAAGTGAATGACGTCCATGCGGAAGAGCGGCTCACGCCAGGAGGGCGCGCTAAATGTCTAGAACCTGCCCATCATAGGCCAACTCAATGCCCTGGGGCAGGCGGGCGCACGTCTCGGCGTGCGGCAGATCATGACAGATGTGCGTGAAATAGGTGCGCTCGGCGCCGATACGGCCAGCGGCGTCGACGGCCTCGGCGACAGAAAAATGCGTCGGGTGAGGCCGGTCGCGAAGCGCATCGAGCACGAGCGTCTTGACACCAACGAGCAGTGGCCACGACGCGTCCGGAATAGCGCTGCAGTCCGTCAGATAGGCAAACGACCCGATTCGGAACCCAAGGATGGGAAGCCTGCCGTGCATGACCGGCACGGGCACCACCTCGAGGCCACCCAGACAGAAGGGTCCGGCGATCGTCGACAGTGTCAGACTCGGAACACCGCCACCTTCCTGCGCGCCAGTCGCAAACACATAGGCAAACGTCCGGCGCAGATCCGCAACCGTCCGTTCATCGGCGTACGCGGGCAGCGCGCTCTGTTGAATCATGTTGAATCGCCGTACTTCGTCGAGGCCCAGAATGTGATCCGCGTGACTGTGGGTATACAGAATCGCGTCGACGCGTCGCACGTTTCGCGCGAGGGCCTGGGCGCGCAAGTCGGTAGAGGTGTCGACAAGAATGTGGCGAACGTTGTGTGCACTGGGCCCGGCTGGCTCGGGAGCATCGAGACGCTCGATCAGAATCGACGGACGGCTGCGCTCGTCGCGCGGATCGGTGGAGTGGCAGGTGCGGCAGTCGCAGCCGATCATGGGTACGCCGTGCGACGTGCCCGTGCCCAGCATCGTGACTTTCAGATCCACGAGAGCAAGCATATTACGGTGATAGGATGAGCCGCATAGGATGACCTGCCCTCGCTGCAGCGC
>JBEBGB010000351.1:0-5457 GCA_040081675.1 Vicinamibacterales bacterium | reverse complement strand
ACGCAGATCTACTTCGGTCCCAGGAGCGATGCAAACCCGTCCAGCGTTGAACTGACCACCGAAACGGCGACGATCACGGACATCGTCTACGGTGGTCCGTCTCCGACGCAGTAAGGGTCAGATAGACCGACCCGATCGTTCACGGACGCCGGAAGAGCGGCACGTCGCCAGAGAGGCCCCATCCGTACGTGCTATAGGTGCCGAAGTTCGTGCTGGATTTCAAGATCCACCATCCTCCGGTTGTGGGTCGATAGATGGCCACGTCCGTCTTGCCGTCGCCGTCAAAGTCGCCGAGCACCGGCACGTCTCCGTTGAGACCCCACCCATAGGTGTTGTAGGTCGTGGAGTTCGTCTTGGAGTTGAGAATCCACCACCCTCCTGTCGAGGGGCGGTAGATGGCCACATCGGTCCTCCCATCGCCGTCGTAGTCCGCCGCGACAGGCACGTCCCCGCTGAGGCCCCAAGAGTACTGGTTGTAGGCGGCATAGTTGTTAACGGACCTCAGAATCCACCAGGCGTTCGTGCTGGGTCGAAAAATTGCCGGGTCTGACTTGCCGTCCCCGTCGTAGTCTCCGACCACCGGGATATCGCCCGCCAGACCCCAGCCGTACGTGCTGTATGTGTTGAAACCGGTGCTCGACTTCAAGACCCACCAGGTGGCGGTCGTCGGCCGGTAGATGGCGATATCGACTTTGCCGTCTCCGTCGTAGTCGGACGGCACGGGTATGTCTCCGCTCAGGCCCCATCCGTACACGCTGTAGGTCGCGAAATTCGTGCTCGACCACAGGATCCACCACTGCGAGGTCGTGGGTCGATAGACCGCGAGGTCCAGTTTGCCGTCGCCGTCGTAGTCCCCGGGCTCGGGAACGTCGCCAGCGACGCCCCATCCATAGGTGCTGTAGGTCGAGAAGTTTCCTCCGGACCTCAACACCCACCACTGCGCCGTCGAGGGTCGATAGATCGTGACGTCGCTCTTGCTGTCACCGTCAACGTCGCCGGGAATGCGTTGGAAAATCCCCGTGGACGCAATCTTGAAGATCTTGCCGGTGGACAAGCTCACGACATACATCTCGCCGTCGGCATCGACACCGAAGGAACTGATGTTGCCGAGAGTGACTCCGCCGAGCGCCGAGGTGTGCTCGACAAGGTTCGACGCCTGCGCTTCTCCGGTTCCGGAATTGATCGTCAGCGCGAGCGACCACACCCGCCCTCGAACGTAGTCGGCAAAGAAGTAGCGGCCCCTGTACTCCGGGCCGAGAGCCTGTCCCCGATACACGAAGCCACCGGTGACGGCTTGGCCGACCGTGCGGCCGTACTCGTGAATGGGGTCGACCAGCGGAAAATATGCGGGCGGCGCCGAGGTGAGATAGTCGTGCGCGCCCTCGCGGTACCGCCAGCCGTAGTTGCGCCCTCCGCGGTTGGCAGGCTCGTAATCGACCTCTTCCCACTGGCCCTGTCCCACATCTCCCATGACCAGCGCGCCAGTGCCGCCCCGGGACGGGTCGTCGAAGCTATAGCGCCAGGGATTCCTGAGCCCGAAGCTCCAAATTTCTGGGCGCGTGCCAGCTGGTCCCGCGCTCACGAACGGGTTGTCGGTCGGGACTCGGTAACCGATGGCATTGCTGTCGTCCACGCCCACGTCGATGCGCAGCATCTTGCCGAGCAACTCCGACGGCGTCTGCGACCGGTTGAGCGGGTCGTCTCCTGCGCCGCCGTCTCCCAGGCCGATGTACAGATAACCGTCCGGCCCGAAGGCGAGGTGTCCGCCATTGTGATTCGAGTAGGGCTGCGCGATGTAGGCCGGTCCACCGGTGCCGTTCCACCGCAGGTCGAACCGCGAGCTGGCATCAGCGACGAGCGGATCAGACCCGCTTCGCTTGAAACGGGCAACGACGGTGTGACCGGCAGTGTTGGTGAAGTTGATGTAGAACCGGCGGGTGGTGACGTAGTCGGGAGCGAAAGCCAGGCCCAGCAGTCCTTGTTCGGACACGTTCGATATCTGGGTGGCGACGTCGAGGAAGGGCTGCGACAGCACGGTCCCGTTGCGGACGGTTCGAATGCGCCCGCCTTGTTCGACAACGAACTGCACGGTGCGGTCAGTTGGGTCCTGCACAAACGCGACGGGCGCCGAGAGGCCTGACGCGTAGAGGACCGACCGGAGCGGGGTCTGTGCCCAGGCCGTACCGCCCGCGCTGGTGAGGAGACTCCCCAGCGCGAGCAACGGCGCCGTGCAACGAATACTTAGTCTGGCCCAATCATGTGTCATCGTTCCTCGGGGCGCCTGAGGAACGATGCTCCCTCACGGCCGCTTGAGAATGGGAGCGTCTCCTGCGAGGCCCCACCCGTATGTGCTGTAGGTGGCGAAGCTCGTGCTGGATTTCAAGATCCACCACCCGCCGGTCGTCGGTCGATAAACGCCGATGTCAGCCTTGCCGTCGCCGTCGTAGTCGCCGGGCACCGGCACGTCTCCGTTGAGGCCCCAGCCATACTGGCCGTACGTCGCGTAGTTGGTGCTGGACCACAGAATCCACCAGCCTCCAGTTGTGGGGCGGTAGATCGCGATGTCGGTCTTGCCGTCGCCGTCGTAGTCAGCGGGCGCCGCGGCGTCTCCGCCGAGTCCCCATCCGTACTGGCTATAGGTGCCGTAGTTCGCACCAGACTTCAGAATCCACCAGCCCCCGGTCGTGGGTCGATAAATTGCCGGGTCCGCCTTGCCGTCCCCGTCGTAATCCCCAACCACGGGGATGTCGCCGGGCAATCCCCATCCAAAGGTTGCGTAATCTGCAAAGCCTGTGCTCGATCGGAGCACCCACCAGCCGCCGGTCGAAGGCCTGTAGATGGCAATATCGGTCTTTCCGTCGCCGTCGTAGTCGGCCGGCTGGGGCGTGTCTCCAGCGAGTCCCCATCCATACACGTTATAGGTCATGAAGTTCGTACTTGACCATAGGATCCACCACTGCCCAGTCGAGGGCCGGTAGACCGCGATGTCGAACTTGCCGTCCCCGTCGAAGTCTCCCTGTTCAGGCACGTCACCTGCCAAGCCCCAGCCGTAGGTGTTGTAGCCCTGGAAGTCCGTGCTCGACTTCAGCACGTACCAACTGCCAGTCGAGGGCCGGTAGACCGCGACGTCCGCCTTTCGATCTCCGTCAAAGTCGCCAGCGCGGTTTTTCGGCGCGGCTGATCCTGTCGTCACGACGCCCGCCCACAACTCGGACGACATGCCGCGTGCATCCCGTCCACCGAAGAGAAGCAGCCGCCCGCTCGACGACTCGAGCACCATCTGCGCGCCTTGACGTGCGCTCGGTGCGTTGCCCGAGAAGGTTGCCTGAGACCAGGTGCTCCCGTTCCACACCCATGTGTCGCCCAACAGGCTCCCGCCCACACCGCCGAAGACGACGACGCCGTCGGTGCTCGAGCCACGTGATGCCATGGCAGCGAACGCCCGCGCAGACGGTCCGCCGGCCGCTGCCACCTGATGCCATCGCTCGGACGCGCCGTCCCACTCCCACACGTCATTCAGTTTCTGCGCGCCGGTGTCGCCGCCGAAGAGCACGACCACATTCCGCGCGTTGTCGTACGCCATCGCGTGCCCGAATCTCGCGCTTGGTCCGTTGGCCGTGGCCGTAAGGTTCGCCCAAGCCGTGCCGTTCCAGAGCCACGTATCGCCGAGCGCCCCGCCGTTGGCGTCTTTGCCGCCGAACAGCACCACGCGGTTGTGAGCGGCGTCGTAGGTCGTGGCGTGCGCATCGCGGGCCGACGGCGATAGGCCAGGTGAGACGTTGGCCCACGAGTGAGACACGGCGTCCCACTCCCAGGTGTCACCGAGTTTGCTGGTCGAGGTGCCGCTGGCTCGTTGACGACCGCCGAACAGCAACGTCTTGTGGCGGGACCGCTGATAGACGGCCGTCGCGCCCGTACGGCCGTTGGGTCCACCAATGTAGAACCAGGCCCACGCGTTGCTCGACGGTGTCAGCTCCCAGCTTTCGAGACTGCCGCCACCGTACAGGAACACCTGCCCGCGGTCGGTGTCATACGCCATCGCATGCTGGTCCTGGGCGGGCGCCCAGTCCGTGCGAAACACCGTTGACCACGCGTTGCCGGCCAACTCGATCACGTCGGCGAGATACCCGCCAAACACGACGACCCGTTGTCGTGCGGCGTCGTACGCCATTCCATGGCTATCGCGAATGCCGGGACCAGAGGCTTGCGGAATGATCTGGCTCCAGGCGCCTCCGCCGAGTGCCCACGTGTCACCGTACGACGCGCCTGACCCAAAACTCCATCCGCCAAACATGATCATGCGGTTGGCTGCGGCGTCGTAGGCGAGCTGCGTCCAGCCGCGGCCGGGAGGGCCGCCCGCCGGCGTGACGTCCGTCCACGTGCTGCCTCTCAGTTCCCACACATCGGTGAAGTCGGCGACCGTTGAGGACCCGCTCGGAAAGCCGATGCCGCCGTACACCACGACTCGGTTGGTCGAGCTGTTGTACGCAGCACCAGCGAACGTGCGACCGAGAAACGTGCGACCGGCCGACGACGATGTGCCGGTGGAGAGGAGTGTCCAGGTTCGAGCGCCCAGACTCCACGCCCACGTCTCGGCGTAGAAGTGGTTCGCGTCGACACCGCCAACCAGAATGACGCGATCGTTTGCCGCGTCGTACACCAGCCGTGAGCCTTGACGGGGAGACGGCGAGGTCGCGGGGCTGACATTGGTCCACGTATGCGCAACCGTGTCCCATTCCCACGTGTCGCCGAGGTACTGCAGGCTGTCGTTCAGCCCGCCAAACATCACGACCTTGCGCCTCGAGGGGTCGAAGGCTGCCGTGTGGCCGGATCGCTGGATCGGAAATGCGCCGGCCGACGGACTGACGTCAGCCCAGGTTCTGCTGGAGCCGTTGTATTCCCAGACGTCGTTGAGACGGTTCCAGTCGACGTCGTAGCCTCCAATCGCGATGAGGCGGCCGGTGACGCTGTCGTACACGAATGCGTTCTCGATGCGAGCCCCAGGGCCTTGCGGCGCCTGCTTTGTCCAGGACACGAGTGACTGTGCCTGCGCCACGACAGGCGTCAACGCCGGTGAACCGGCAACCGCGAGGGCTAGAAGGAGCGACCGCAGATCGACTGACACACGACGATTTGAAGCCACGTTAAAAATCCTGATGAATGCGCCGGAGAAAAGCCCGACATCAAGCCTTATAGCCAGATTGATGCCGTGTTCGAGAACATGAGTTTTGTTGAGTGAATGCCAATCTTGTCGAGCTTCCAGCGGCTTTCGAAATCAGATTCTGTAATCGGCCAGACAGTCTTGAAATGAGTCAGTTCGTGTCAAATCTGCACGACGTGCTGGCTACAATGCACGAGCATGGTGCGTCGTGACGATGCGGGCGCGCGAGCGCCGGCATCCCGTCGTTCTTCTCCAGCGGGTGCAAGTCCCGCCTCGGTAAGCGCCGGAGCGCCGAG
>JBEBGB010001184.1:0-1324 GCA_040081675.1 Vicinamibacterales bacterium | reverse complement strand
ACCGGCTTGGTCATCGAGGCAATCTGGAAGATCGAGTTGACGGGGAGTTTCGCCGCACCCTCGAAAAGGACGCCGTCGCGATTGACGACCATCTCCACCACGCCGGGCGTGTCGCCGCTGCTGACGGCGGCGTTCATCTGCTGGGTCAGTGCGGCTTTGCCCGCATCGGTGAATCCGGGCGCCCTTGCGCCTTCGCGCGGGCCCTGGGCGGCGGGCGCCACAGCCAACGCGGCAAACATCAGCGCGGTGACAGTCTTCATGGGGTTCATAACGGCGAATAGTACACGACGGGAGCCGTGCCCGACCTGGTGGTCTGATCGCTATAATCTGACTGTGGTACCGTCGCTCGAGCAGCGAATCCGCGACGTTTTCGGCACGCGGTCGGACGTGCGTGCCGTGTACCTGTTCGGCTCAACCGCGCGTGGCACGGCGAAGACCGGTAGTGATGTCGACGTCGCCGTGCTCTTCGACCCTCCGCCGTTCCGACGATTGAACAGCCCGCGCTTTGCCATCGAGGGTGAACTGGAACGCGCGCTCGGCGTGCCGGTGGATCTCGTGGTCCTGAATGACGCGCCCGTCGATCTGCGGATACGCGTGCTCCGCGACGGGCGACTGCTTGTCGACCGCGACCCTTCTGCGCGCATCGCCTTTGAGGTGCGGACCCGAAACGAGGCGTTCGACCTCGCACCCGTCCTGGCCAGATACAGAGCAGAGCGCGAGCGGCAGCCATGACCGACCCGGCGCTCGTCGCGAAGAAGCTGGCACTCATCGAGTCTTGCCTGTCTGACTTGAGGCGGCTCGCCAACCGCGACATGCTTCAGACAGATGTCCGGGAGCAGCGGTTCGTCGAACACACGCTACAGGTAGCGATTCAGGCCGCGCTCGACGTTGCCTCGCACATCGTCTCCGACCGTCGCCTCGGCGAGCCCCGCACCAATCGCGAACTCTTCGATCTGCTGCTGCGCGACGAATGGTTCGACGCTGCGCTTGCCGGAACGCTGGGCAACATGGCTGGTTTCCGCAACGTTCTGGTTCATGGCTACGATGACGTCGATCTCGGCGTCGTGCGCGATGTGCTCGACCACCACCTGGGTGACCTCGAGACATTCGTTGCGGCAGTTCGTCACCGCATCAGCGAACACCAATAAGCGCGTTCGTCGAGTCACAACGACTCATCTCGCGCTGAACGGGTTCCACCGCTCACGAATGCGCACGATTCGCGGGTCCTCCCACCTCACAACACGGAAAAGGTCTGGAGGCTCTTCAGGCTGCGGTCGAACGTCGCTGTGTGAGAGGCTCCGAGATGGCGGTGGAGACGACCGAT
>JBEBGB010000350.1:0-5465 GCA_040081675.1 Vicinamibacterales bacterium | reverse complement strand
GCGACCGAGAAGAGCAGCGACTCGACGAGTGGACGGTGAAGCAGCAGATTGACCGTCAGGACCGAGAGGACGATGACGACCATCGCTCGGATTAACAGGTAGCCGAACTGCCGGAGTCCGCGAGCGAAGTTCGTTTCGGGCTCCCGCGCGCGCAGCCGCGCGGCGATCGCGCCGAACGCCGTGCGCCGGCCTGTGTCGACGACGAGGACACTCGCGGTGCCGCTGCGCACAGACGCCCCGAGAAACACGACGTTCGTCCGCCGGGCAAGCGGCGCGTCGGCGGGTACAACGCCGGCCTGCTTCTCCACCGGGAACGACTCGCCGGTCATGCTTGCCTCGCTGACGAGGAAATCTCTCGCCTCGAGGATCCGTCCGTCCGCGGGAATGAGGTTACCCGCCGAGAGCACGAGGAGGTCGCCCGGCACGAGCGCGTCGGCGCGCACGGTCCCTTCGGCGCCGTCGCGCACCACGCGGCAGGTGAGCGCGAGGCGCTTCTTCAGCTCCTCGACCGCCGCGGAAGCCCGGTACTCCTGATAGAAGCCGAGCAGCGTGGAACCGATCACGATCGCGAGGATGATCGCCGCGTCGACCCACTCGGAGAGGCTAAGCGAGACCGCGGCCGCGAAGATCAGGATCAGGACGAGAGGGCTCTCGACCTGTCTCCAGAGCAGGCGGAGCGGGCCGAGACGTTGAGCGTCCTCCACGCTGTTTGGGCCTACGACAGCCAGTCGCTCGGCGGCGCGCGCCGCCGTGAGTCCGTTCGCACCCGAGCCAAGGGAGGCGCCGAGGTCGCCGATGTCGCGACTCCAGTACGGTGCGGTGGGGTCAGGGACGCTCACGTTGATAGAACCGATGCGAGCGGGTGATCGGATGGTGCGGCCGCAAGAGCGCGCACGCGTGGATGCAGCGGAAGTCCCATCGCATGCCTCCCGTTACCAGCGTCGACTCGCCAGGACGCCGACGCGGTCGCGCGAGATCACCGGCGAGATGAGCGTCCGCTTCTCCGCCTCGGGGTAGACGATCGTCGTCCTGTGCATGAGGGCTCCCGTGGCAAGTCCGACGCCTGCGCCAACGGCACCGCCCAGGATCGGCGCGTCCGCGCATTCTTCCCGGCTCTGACCCGTGCATGCTGCGACGGCGCCAATGGCCACACCCGCGCCGGCACCGATGAGCACCGCGACGCGGAGTGGGCGCTGACGTACGCCAACCTGGCGAATGGCGTCCCGCGTGCAACGTTTTTCGCCAGCGTCGGTGTGGACCGTGATTTCGTCTGCCGTGAGGCGCGTCAGGCGACCGGTAACCCTGAGCCCCGACTCGTCCTCGACCCGAAGCTCGTCGTCGAGGTTCACCCGAAGTGCAAGGTCTTCGAGCAGGCTCGCGTGAACACCGTTGGCAGCGCGTGCCTCCCGAACTAAAGCACGGCTCTCTGGCGCACGATAGATCGTCGTCATCCGTGAAATGAGCGCTCCCATCGCCAGTCCGGCGCCCGCGCCGATCGGGGCGGCGCCTAGCGCGCCGACGATACCGCAGTTTCCACCGCCTTCGCGCGAGCAGACGGCCAGCGCGCCAAGCACCGCGAACACCCCGGTCCCAATGAGTGCGCCCTTGCGGAGCGACTGCCCGCGTATAGCGACCTCCCGAACGGTGTCGCTCGCGAAACGCTTCTCGCCAGCATCAGTCTGGATCGCCAGCTCATCGTGCGTGAGGCTGGAGAGACGACCGGTGGCCTTGGCTCCCGACTGATCCTCAATCTGAAGCTGATCGTCGAGGTTGACGCGGAGCGCGAGGTCCTCGAAGGACCCAAGCACTTGGGCCCAGCCTTGCGATGGTCCCAGCAACATGAGAGCAAGGAAGAGGATGAGACCCGTTCGGCGCGGGCCGGCGCTTGGCGAACGGCGATTCGGAATCATGTCAAAGCACTTGGCTGCACGAATCAAGCCGCCGCCAGACCAACAGACGCTGGCGGAACGCCGGCGGAGCCGCACTCACCCGGTCAGTGTCGAACAGGAATCCGCACCCGCGTCCCGCCGGGATTCTTCGGACGCTGCGCGAAATTTCCGGGGCCAGCCGAAGTCGAGCTGCTCAGATTCGTAGGAGCCAATCCGCGGTACGGGAGTTGCTTTTGCAAGGGCCCAGCGGTGCTGTTCTCACAAACCGTCGGATATCCGAAGCGATAAGAATCCAACCAGCGCGGAAAGGACTGCTATGAGCCACGTCGGGGGCGTATGGATCGATCACAAGAAGGCCGTCATCGTGTCCATTGCGGCCGGGAATGTCACCACCAAGACGCTCGAATCCGAGGTCGAGCCGCACCCGCACTATGCTGGCTCTCAGGAGGGCGGCGGGGAGAAGAAGTACGAGGAACGGCACAATCTGCATCTTGACCAGTTCTACGACAAGGTCATCAGTCAGATTGGTCAACCCGACTTTCTTCTGCTCTTCGGGCCTGGCGAGGCCAAGCTGCAGCTCGAGGATCGTCTTGGCCGGTCCAAGGCATCACCAGAGCGCATCGTTGCAGTCGAGAGTGCCGACAAGCTGACCGATCCGCAGATTGTGGCGAAGGTGAAGGAACACTACGGACTCCCTCGCTGAGCGACGGCCGCGTCGGATGCGGGAGACGGCGCCGATCAGGCGTCTTCGACGTCGGCGCTCTCGAGCACGACGTCCTGCGCGCGCGGATCCGCGATGTCGGTGAGGAGTTCGATCTCGAGCAACGCGCCGTCGGCGACCGTACCGCGCGCGGCGAGCTCGAAGTGCTCGCGAAAATGATCAGGCGAGAAGTGCGAGAGCGCCCCGAGTTTCACCTCGAGCCGGGTCACGCGGCCCGCGCCGTGCTCCCGGGCCAGCTGCTCGACCTTGCCCATCAGATTCTTCATCAACGACGCTTCATGCACGGCCTCTCGCCTCCTCGGTGACGCGTCTCACAACCTCGTCCACCGCCGCATCGACGGCAGGTGACAATCCTTCTCCCGAAGTGAAGTCGCGCCCCTCGATGCCGAATACGACAACGCGCGCAGGAAGACGTCCCAGCGCGCGCGCCAACTCGACGGCCTCCGCGATGCCGAACGAATGCGTGGACTGCCGCGAGAAGACGGCCGGCAGCGCGTGCTCGTGCGCCTCGTACCGACGAATCGTTCCAGGCTCGGACCCGGACGAAGTCGCGTCGATGACGACGACCGCGTCCGCGCCTTCCCAGTCGTCCAGCAGTGAGGCCAGGTCGCCTTCCTTCGCAAGCACCCGGATGTCGCCGGACAACGCTCCACGCAGTCGTGTCGCGGCGGCAAGTCCCGCTCCGTCATCTCTCCGAAACGCATTTCCGGCGCCGACGATCACAGTCGGCATCACGGCTCGCGATCAACCTGCAGTCGGAGAAAATGCGTCGCGCACGAGATGCAGGGATCGTAGTTCCGGACGGCCTGCTCGCACTTCCACGTCAGCGCGTCGTCCGGGAGCTGAAGATGCTGTTCGACGAACTGCCGGAGGTCGTTCTCGATGGCCTTCTGGTTCTGCGACGTCGGCGGCACGATGGTCGCGTCGGCGATCGTTCCGTCGACACTCAGCCGATATCGATGGAAGAGGATGCCGCGCGGCGCCTCCGTGCAGCCAAACCCGGAGCCTTCGCGGACCTCGACGGCCACGCGCGGCTGCGCGGGCGGCTCGTACGCAGCGATGATTCGCAGCGCTTCGTCGACGGCATAGAGCGTCTCCACGGCCCGGACGACGATGCTCTGGAACGGGTTGCGGCAGACTGCGGGCAGGTTCGCGTCGCGAGCAGCCTGCTGAATTCGCGGCGGGAGACGATCGAAATTCAGGCTGTAGCGCGCCATCGGTCCGACCAGATACGCACCGTGCCCCTTGCGCACCGAGTGGAGCGCGTTCGAGTGGGACACGTGCTCCTCGACGAAGTGCTCGTGGTAATCGCGGACGGCGATGTCGAGCCCCTTGTTCGAGACGAGGCGGCCTTCGTTGAACGGATACTCGGAAGAGTGGCGGAGCGCCACGAACTCGTAGTCCTGCTCGAAGTGGGGTATGTCGAAGGTCGAGACCCAGCGAAGCAGGTCGAGCGCCAGATCGCGCGCGCGCTCGAGTGTGCCGGCAAGCGGTGCCAGTTCAGCACGCGTCGGCACGCGGTAGAAACCCCCGACGCGAACGTTGACAGGATGGATCTCGCGTCCGCCGACGACGCGGACAATCTCGTTCCCGGCTTTCTTGAGGTTGAGCGCAAGTTGGACCGCTTTCGGGTGATCCTTCGCCATCCGGATCGCGTCGTCGTATCCGAGGAAGTCCGGCGCGTGGAGCATGGCCACGTGGAGCACGTGACTCTCGATCCATTCGCCGCAGTACAGGAGCCGCCTGAGCTCGCGGAGGGCGCCGTCGACGCGGATGCCGAGCGCGTCCTCCATCGCGTGCACCGCGCTCATCTGATAGGCGACCGGACAGATGCCGCAGATGCGCGCGGTGATATCCGGGGCTTCGTCGTACGCGCGGCCGCGGAGTAAGGCCTCGAAGAAGCGGGGCGGCTCGAAGATTTGGAGGCGCACCTCCTCCACCCGATCGCCTTTGACCCTGACGTGCAGCCCGCCCTCGCCTTCGACCCGCGCCAGGTAGTCGACCTTGATCGTGCGGGTCTTATTCATGGGCCTCGCTTTCCTTCCGGAACGCCTCCGAGTTCGCATTGTAGGTGCGGAACACGCGAATGAGGTCAGGCTCCGACGCGCCGAGTTCGGACCAGCGACGGGCGAGCGAGGCGGTGTTGGGCGTCTCCATCGGGCCGAAGCATCCGTAGCAGCCGCGATCGTATGCCGGGCAGATCGCCCCGCACCCGGCCTGCGTCACGGGTCCGAGGCACGGCGTGCCCTGAGCCACCATCACGCAGACGACGCCACGACGCTTGCACTCGATGCAGACGCTGTGCGCGGGAATGTTCGGGGCCCTGCCGTGGAGAAACGCGGTCAACACGTCGAGGAGCTGGTGCTTGTTCACGGGACAGCCGCGGAGCTCGAAATCGACCTTGACGTGATCGGCAATAGCCGTTGACGTTGCCAGCGTCTCGATGTAGTCGGGCCGGGCGTAGACGATCGACGTGAACTCTTTCACGTCCTTGAAATTGCGCAGCGCCTGAATCCCGCCGGCCGTGGCACATGCGCCGATCGTCACGAGCGCCTTCGACACGCGCCGGACCTCGCGAATACGCTCGGCGTCGTGCGGCGTCGTAATCGATCCCTCGACGAGCGACAAATCGTACGGACCGCGCACCGAGGCGCGCGTCACCTCCTGGAACTGGGCGATCTCGACCGCATCCGCGACGGCGAGCAGTTCGTCCTCGCAGTCCAGCAGGCTCAACTGGCACCCGTCGCAGGATGCGAATTTCCAGACCGCGAGCTTGGGTTTGCGCGTCACTAGATCTCCCGGATCCGCAAACTGGGTTCGATGCGCGAGTACGAAAAAATCGGACCGTCCTTGCA
>JBEBGB010001183.1:0-1327 GCA_040081675.1 Vicinamibacterales bacterium | reverse complement strand
GTCACAAGCTGCCCACTGCCTATCCATCGCGCCGGAGCTGGCTCCACGTCACGGTTCGCGATCGAAATGGACGTGCGGTGTTCGAATCCGGAGCCCTTGGCGCCGACGGCGCCATCCGCGGCAACGACAACGACGAGGACGCCACCCGTTTCGAGCCGCACTACTCGGACATCACCGGGCCCGACCAGGTGCAGATCTACGAGTCGGTCATGGCCGACTCCAATGGAGCGCTGACCACGGGCTTGCTTTCGGCGTTGCGTTTCGTCAAGGACAACCGGTTGCTGCCCCGCGGATTCGACAAGCGCTCGGCAGGCCCGGACATCGCTGTTCACGGTGAAGCGGAGCGCGACGACGACTTCACGGCCGGCGGAGATCGCGTGCACTACTCGGTTACCCTCGGCGACGCGCAGGGACCGTTCCAGGTTTCTGCGGAGCTCTGGTATCAGCCGATTGCATACCGATGGGCGATGAACCTGAAGAAGTACGACGCGCCTGAGCCGAAGCGGTTCGTCGGGTACTACGAAGAGACAGCCGCAGGTTCAGGCGTCATGCTGGCGCACGCAGCCGCAACGAGGTGATGTCTCAGGTCCGCTTTGGCTTCATGCCGCGACGGACGACCCACCAGATCAGGCCCAAGAACAGCGCGGCCACAACGACGAAGGTGACGCCGAACAACGCGAGCGTGCGATAGAGGATGGACTGAGTTTCCATCCGCGCGTCCAGGACGAGCGGTGCGCTGTGGAGCCGATCCGTGAGCGATTGCTCCCAGGCCAGGATGTTGCCGCGGCTCGGGTTTCCAGCGCCGGCGTTGTGATAGACGATCTTGCTCGGCAGATGCATGCGGAACCCGACGATCTCGCCGCCCTTCCAGCCGACCTCGCCCACAGTCGTCCCCGACGCCTGTCCGACTGCCTGCTTGTAGTAGTAGAGCTCGCCGTCGCGTTTGAAGCTGTAGGTCGACCAGGCAAACGGCTTCGTCTCGGTGAGGCGCTCGATGTTGTCGACATCGAGGCGGACATGCACGTAGCGCCGGTTGCTGCGCCGCGAGAGCGTCACGCGCGTCACGTGCGCGTTTGGTGACGAGTAGAACGCTCGAACCGCGTCACGACCTGGAGCCACCGACGGGTCGGTGTCGAACGACGAACCACGCAGGGCGTTCAAGGCCGCGACAGAACTATTCACATAGATGGTCGCGGTCCCATCCAGCGCCAGGTACATCTCCTCTTCATACTCGTATGCCTTGAAGAGATTGCTGACGCCGCTGCACGCGGACAGGACACAGACCGCAAGCAGCGCCACCGCCGACCGAATCCGCATTTATCGCAAT
>JBEBGB010001182.1:0-1327 GCA_040081675.1 Vicinamibacterales bacterium | reverse complement strand
GTCCCTGGTTGAGGCTCGGAACCGCGATGGCAATCGACGGGCGTTCTGTCAAGGGCAAGGGCGACCGTGTCACATCCTACATCGGCCATTCGGCACGCAACTCTGGGGATGGCACCTCGCCAACGGCGATAGCAGTCGAGCCGGAGTGCGCCAGACCGTGAACGGCTCAGGCTATCGAAATTCACCCAAACTGCCGACAACTCGACATACTGCTGAGCTATAATGCAGAAGCGTGCAATCTTACCAATCTCAAGAAATGGCGGGCACATGACACGCAAAGATGCGTATTTCTTCGGCAGCCTGGCCACCGAGGTGGAGACTTTTGCCTACCCCCGCGTTGGCTCGCACTACTTCATCTACTGCCTGAGCGGACTCTTCGATTTGGTGGCAATCAAGGGCGAGCACCTGAACAATTCGGAGGCGATCGCTCGACAGGACGAAATCAACGAGTCGGTGCTGTATCAGCTTGGCCTCCGGGAAGACGGCGTGCCGTTCCAGCCGCTTGTGGTCGACGCGGTCAGCACAGGCGTGCACGGATTGCCGCGCCTTGGCGCGAGGCCTGCCATCATTCTGCTGCGCGATCCAATGGCGACGCTCTACAGCTTCTACCTCGTGTCTAGAGCGAGATGGGGGCAGACGGACGGCCTCTGGCCCTGGCTCGGCCAGGCACATGCGCACTACACGACGTTCTATACCCGAGCATTCGAGCTGGTCGAGCAGGCACCAGCACAGGTGTTGCTGGTGAAGTACGAAGACCTGATGGCCGGTCCTGACACCCTCGAACACGTCGTGAACTTCATCGGGCACCGGCCAAAGCTGCGGGCGACGTTCGTCCACGAAATCATGCGATTCGAGAAATTTGCCGTGCAGGGTCCGCGCACCTTCTATCGCGCGGGTGAGAACGAGGCGTGGCTCAGAGACGTGGCGTTCTGTGAGGCAATACAGGCGCTGCCCGATACGGACTTCACACCATGGGGTTACCCGAGCCTCGCCGAGTACCAGGCGATGGCTGAACAGGCCGTGCCTCAGTACGCGGCGCGTCGGTAAAAGCCGACTCCTTGTCGTGCGTGGTACGTGGTCTGGGTGCTAGCGCGCCGCAACCTCGCGATAGACCTCGCGCGTTGCGGTCGCGGTTCGTTTCCACGTAAAGGTCGCCGCCCGAGCCACACCCGCCTCGCGCATCTGCGCGGCGCGCGACGGTGAACCCAGAACCGCCACCAACGCCTCGTACCAGGCGCGTACATCGGTCGGTTCCACAAGGACGCCCGCCTCTCCCACCACTTCAGGAATCGACGCCGCCGTTGATGCCACGACCGGCGTTCCGGTG
>JBEBGB010000349.1:0-5469 GCA_040081675.1 Vicinamibacterales bacterium | reverse complement strand
CTAGAAGTCCTTGCCGCAGAAGTTATTCGGGAACAACCGCAGCCGCTTGGTCACCGGTGCGCTCTTGTCGCCCCCGCGGTCCTGAACCTCCAGCGTGACGTCGAGCACGATGGACTTGCGGCCGTCGGAGCCGATGGCCGTATCCGCCCCGTCCACGAAATCGCAGCCATCCGTCACGGGACGCGAGATAGCCTCCTTGGTCTGGAATGTGATCTTTTCGGAGGTCGTCGCGAGCGTGTAGACGTAGAAATCGATTCCGCCGCTCGACCGTGTCGCGTCGAACCGGCAGTCGACCTCGTCGCCGTCCTCGATGAGGCTGCACGCGTCCACGCCGGCAGACGGAGAAATAACCGTGAAGTTCGCGACGAGCCCGCTGGTGACGGTAAGGATCGCGGTGAGGCTGACGCCGTCGTATCGCGCGGTAATCCGGACGGTCTGTCGCGACGTGACGCTGCCTGTATCGACAATGAATGTCGCCGACGTCGAACCGGCGGCGATGGTTACCGACTCCGGAACCTTGCCCGCGTCGCGGTTATCGCTGTTGAGGGTGACGACGGCTCCGCCGGTTGGGGCGGGAGCCGTGAGGGTGACGGTTCCGACCGGTCGCTGCTGGCCTGAGACGGTGGACGCGCTCAACGTCACCGATGTGAGTGCAGGCGGCCCGGTTGGTACCGGCGCCGGTGCTGGGGCCGGGGCGGGTGCCGGCGCTGGGGCAGGTGCCGGTGTTGGCGTCGTCGGCGATGAGTTGCTGTCGCAACTGGCAGCGGCCATGGTCGCGACGAGGAGCAGGCCGGCGAAGAGTCCCTTGTTCGTCAACGACGTTTGCAGCATCAAGCCCTCGTATAGGAGAATAGCAAAGTCCGCACACTACTTTGTGCAAGCACCTTAACGCCATTATTTTTACATGTTTCGGCGTTCGTACCGGAAGGACCAATGTTCGAAATCCACTGCTCTGAGAACCATGGCGTCTGGACGCACAAGAGGCTCAACGTCCGGAAGATCTTGAACCACCACCGAGTCACAGGGACGCACACTGTCCTCCTGCGGGCGTTCCTCGTCGCTGCCGGCGTCGGGTGGGCGACCGTGGTGGACGCCCAGACAGCGCCTTCCTCCCCTGCTCCGGTCGCGGCCACCGTTGCCGCCTCCGTGGTCCCGGTTCCGGCGTTCGACGGTCCATCAGCCCCGGTGGCGCCGGCGACCATCAACCGCGATGCGGCGGGGCGCGCGACCGTGCGCGCGGTTCGTCTGACCTCGCCGTTGCAGATCGACGGCAAGTTGACCGAGCCAATCTACCAGACGCTCGCTCCCATCGGCGACTTCATCCAGGTCGAGCCGACGCCAGGGGCGGAGGCCAACGAGAAGTCAGAGATCTGGATCACCTTCGACAAGGATCGCCTCTACCTATCCGCCCGCCTCTACGACACCGATCCAGAAGGCATTGTCGCCACCGAGCTGCGGCGCGACAACACCACGATCTACAGTGGTAACGACGTGATCGGCTTCGCCCTCGACACGTTCTACGACCGCCGCAGTTCGTTCGCTTTCTTCACGACGCCGGCGGGCGCGCGCATGGAAGGGCAGACGAGCAACGAGCGGCAGTGGAACGGCGATTGGAACCCCGTGTGGGAGGTGAAGGTGGACCGGTTCGGGGGGGGCTGGACGGTCGAGGTGGCGGTGCCGTTCAAGTCGCTGCGGTACAGGCCGGGTGAGGGGCAGGTCTGGGGCTTCAACGCGATCCGGGCAAAGCGATCGACGAACGAGATCTCGTCTCTCACGAAGCTGCCCCCCGCGCGCGGGATCAATGCATTTCAGCAGATGTCGCTGGCGGCGACCCTTGTCGGGCTCGAACCGCCGTCGAACTCGCGGCCGATCGACCTGAAACCCTATGTCACGTCGAGCCTTCTCAGCGACGTGAACGCCCGGCCGCGGCCCCTCTCGAACGCGCACGATGCGAACATCGGCCTCGACGCCAAGTACGCGTTCACGGAGGGGCTCACCGGCGACTTCACCGTCAACACGGACTTCGCGCAGGTTGAGGCCGACGAGCAACAGGTGAACCTCACGCGCTTCAGCCTGTTCTTTCCAGAGAAGCGCGACTTCTTCCTGGAAAATCAGGGTACATTTTCCTTCGGCGGTGTCTCCGCCAGTACGACGGGCGGCGACGCGCCGGTGCTCTTCTACAGCCGGCGCGTCGGGTTGAACGGCGGCCGTCTGGTGCCGCTGCGGGGCGGAGGCCGCGTCACCGGGCGCGCCGGGAAGTTCAGCATCGGCGTACTCGACATCCAGACGGGGCGCGAGGAAATTTCAAACACCAGGCCCACCAATTTTTCTGTAGTCCGGCTCAAGCGGGACATCCTGCGTCGGAGCGCCGTGGGGCTGCTGGCCACCGGACGATCGATTGCCGCCAGTGGGTCCGGCAACAACGTGCTCTTCGGCGCGGATGGCACCTTCGGGTTCTTCCAGAACCTGATCGTCAACACCTATTGGGCGCGCACGCAGACGGACGGCGTCAGGGGCGACGACCGGAGCTATCGCGGTCAACTCGACTACACGGCCGACCGCTACACCCTCCAACTGGAACGGCTGGCGATCGGCGACCACTTCAACCCGGAAACAGGGTTCGTGCGGCGTGACGACATGCGGAAGAACGCTGCGCTGTTCAAGTTCAGCCCGCGGCTGAGCGGAAGCAAGATCATCCGGAAGCTCAACTACCAGGGGTCGCTGAACTACGTCGAGAACGGACGGGGCCACCTGGAGTCGCGCGAGCAGGCGGCCGAGTTCGCGATCAATTTCGTGAACAACGACATCCTGGCCGTCAACGCCGCGCGCACCTACGAGTTCCTGCCGCAGCCGTTCGCGATCGCACGTGGGGTGACCCTGCCGGTTGGGGGGTACGCCTTCGACAATATCAAAATCAACTACAACATGAGCCAACAGCGCCCGCGGGCTGCCAATATCACCGTCGAGCGTGGCACCTTCTACAACGGTCGCAAGATGACGCTGAGCATCGCGCGGGGCCGGGCACAGGTCACGCCGCGGCTCTCCATGGAGCCGACGTATTCCTTCAATAAGGTGTCGCTTGTCCAGGGACGCTTTACCACGCATCTGGCGGGCTCGCGTGTGACGTTCGCGATGACCCCCTTGATGTTCGCCAGTGCGTTAGTCCAGTACAGCTCCAGCGCCGACACGGTGTCGGTCAACGCCCGGCTGCGTTGGGAGTATCACCCGGGCAGCGAGCTGTTCGTCGTGTACAACGAAGAGCGGGATACGTTGAGGCCGAGTGTTCCCGGCATGCTGAACCGGGCGTTCATCGTCAAGATCAACCGCTTGTTCCGGTTCTGATGCGCGGGGCTGAATAGTAAGAGGCCCGGAACCCCATCCCTTCCAGACCCGCGCCGGGCTCTTAATCGCACCTGTGTCTGCGTGGCCTACTGTAGGCGGGACAGTTGATCGAGCAGCTTGCCCCTCGGGCTGTCGGCGGGCACAAACCGCTGCACGCGCTGGCCGGCGAACACCTCACCGGTGTAGATGTAGCCTCGTGAATCGCTGGCGATCATGTGAAGCCCGAAGAACTGGCCGCCGCTTTCGCCCATAGCGCCGAGCCTTCCGAGAATCTTGCCGTCCTCGCGGTTCAGGAACCAGATCGTATTGTTCTTAATGTCAGAGATGTACAAGTATTTTTGTGCCTTGTCTGGAGAGAAGGCGACGCCCCCGGCCGCCCCGCGATCCGAGCCTTCGGCATGCGTTGTTCCTGGTGGTGACAGAACGAACTCCTTCAGGAACGTGCCGTCCTTCTTCGTCACGTGGATGCGTTCAGCGGCTCGATCGGCCGCGTACACCAGCCCGTCGTGTGAAAAGTTCAGCGTCAGGTGTGCCTTGAACTCCTTCGGCGGCGCGCCGCCCACGAAGTCGCGGTCCGATTCCAGAATCGAGATTTCCGACAGCTTGTGACCGTACGCGCCCCAACCCCGTTTGAAGGCAAACGTGTTCATGTCGAACACCATGACGCGTCCACCGAGGTAGTTGTCGGCCACGTACATTTCATTGGCGGGTTCGTCGAGCCGAATTTCCTCGATGCCGCCGACGATCATTGGCGTGGTGGGCGGGTACTTCCTGCGGAACTCCTGGCGTGCCGCCGCCTGCGCAGCGGGGTTGGCGGCGTTGCCACCGCGACCGCGTGCCGCTCCGGGGGGCTGGGGTACGAAGCCGGCGACCGGCCCTGGGCCGCCGACGCCAGGTGTTCGAGTGGGGATCGTTGAAGGACCGAAGCTCCCGCCGTTTTCAAGCTCAGGGGTGTGCGGGACCTCGCCGACCAGCCTGCCGGTTTTCGTGTCGTACTTGCGAACGGTGTTCTGTCCGAGATAGGCGAACCCCTTGCTGTCGATGGCCATCCCGTGCCCCTGCGGCGCATCGAACGATCCGATGACAGCGCCGCTCTTGTCGATATGGATCATCGATGGCGGCCGGCCGCAGCAATCCGAAATATTGAGCTCGGCTTCGAGCTCGAGATTCGTCAGATCGTTCGGGCGGTTGAACACCCACACGTTGTCGTCCTTGTCCACGGCCAGCCCCGTGACACCGCCAATCTTCCACTTGTTCGGCATCGGCTTGGGCCAGTCCGGATCGTACTTGTAGCGCGGCGCGGCCTGGCCCTGCGCCCCCAGCACGACATACAGGGCCATTCCGCACAGGCCGACGGTGAGTGCGATGGCTTTCACCCAGAGATTTCGATTGACTGGCTTTTCCATGATTCCCTTCGGATGCAAAATGACGCCTGTTCTCCGCACAAACGATCAACGTCACCGGAGAGAGTTAAAGTGCCGCGTATTCTACAGCACCTCGGTCGAGTCGGCGCAGGCCCCCTAAAAAAGACGATCGCATCGATTCCCATATTGCCTCCAAAATTGGAAGCCCCTCAGACGCGCAGCCAATACCTCTCCTGGTCCTTGACGCCCCTGACCATTGCCGCGTATAAGCCCATGAGCGTTTCATCTTCTTCAAGGAGCCCTCATGGCGACGGCGACCACGACGCGGAATGGCAGTGACACGGATTGGCGTTCGGATGCTTCCATCGCCTATGCGCTTCTCAGGCTGACCTTTGGCGTCAATATCGGTATGCGCGGTCTGATGCGTGTTGTCCGTGGGACCGATGGATTTACGGCGTTCCTGCTCAAGCAGTTCGAGGTCACCTACCTTCCGCCGGCGATGATCGTACCGTTCGGCCACGTTCTTCCCTGGGTTGAGCTCGCGCTTGGTGTTCTGTTGATTCTCGGCTTGTGGACGCGTCCTACGCTCATCATCGGCGCGCTCATGATGACCAGCCTGACGTTCGGCACGATGCTGATCGGGACGGATTTCTACCTGGCCTTGCTGCAGCTCACCTATGCAGGCTTCTGGTTCCTGCTCCTCGTCCTGCGGTCGTGGAATGGGCTCTCGCTCGACGCGATGATGGCGGGGAAGCGGTCTACT
>JBEBGB010001181.1:0-1332 GCA_040081675.1 Vicinamibacterales bacterium | reverse complement strand
GAGATCGTAGGTGCGACCGAGATAGAACTGACCGAGCTTCTCAAAATCGTCCATGGCGATCTCCCGTCCACGTAATCCTATCGCGGCTCCACCAGCGTCCTCGACTCTTGCGAGCTGCGCGCGGGGACCGGACGTAGCGCACGACGTGGAATCGATGGCCGCCGAGAATGTGAGCTCCGTCGCGCCAGGGAGCCGATATTCAGATAGGATCGCCGGGCGCGGCTCCGCGCGAAAGGAAATCGACCAAGCACGGATCTCAAGGAGAGGTGGAGATGACTCGCATCGATCGACGAGGGGCGCTGACGTCACTCGCAGCGCTGGTGGGAGCAATTCTGACGTGGGGGTGGGACGACGCTGAAGGCGGACAACGCCCGGCTGTTCGCAGAGCCAGGCGGAGGGTGCGCCGACGGGTCCGCCGGCGGGTGCGTCGCCGCGTGGTGAGCCGGGTCGTCCTCGGCCGGCGCCTGTGGGTCGTGCCGGTGGGACTCGTCGTAGGCTGGGAGCTCGATCTCGGCAACCGGATCGTCGTCGTCAAGGAGACGAAGTTCGTCGTGAAGGACGGCACACGGGTCGAAGTGGCCGTCGTGCAGGGAAGCGACGGCAAGACTGAAGAGATCGAGGTTGCGCGAGAAGACACCGATGACAACCGCAAGAACCTTCAGGGAACCGTGCTCGTTGACAGCGACAAAACGACACCGGCCGTTGAGGCGGAGGAAGACGTCGAAGTCGATGAGTAGGATTCCGCAAGCGTCCAGCCCCTCGCACCGGCACCATGAGACCGCGATATCATCTCTCGGTGACCACCATCGGCTCCTCAATTGTCATCACCGGCGACGTTATCAGCGACGAGGATCTCACGGTCGAGGGCCGTGTGAAGGGGATGATCCTCGTGCGGGACGGGACGCTCACGATTACCGAGCGAGGACAGGTGCATGCCGAGGTCCGCGGCGCGCGTGTGCACATCGACGGTGATCTGAAAGGCAGCGTCACCGCCACGGAACGGATCACGCTGACCGCCACGGCAGCGGTCAAGGCCAGCCTGAGCGCCAATCATGTGGTGATCGCCGACGGCGCGCGGTTCAGCGGCGGAATCGACATGGACCGGCGGACGATCGTCGCCAGGCTCGCCCAACACAGGGCCGTTCAGACGGCCTGACGTCCGCAGGGCTGCCTATGCGTGCACATCTTGTATGGCTTGCGCTGTCAGTGCTCGTCGGCGGCTGCGCTCCGCTTCCTCCACCCACCACTCCGTCGCGCCTCGGTGACCGCACCGGCGTCGAGCCGCGTACGGAGTTCAACGGCGCGGTGGCGATCCCACCGGGGGTGACCCTT